>CALDYY010000008.1 GCA_937944245.1 uncultured Saprospiraceae bacterium
GTTTAAAAATTTTCTTTAAGTGAAAATCACTAGTTTGTGGTTCTGACAATAGGAAGGCGAGGGAATTTAGCGGGCTAAATGACTAAGCCTTACTGAAGTCAGGTTCATAAAATATTGGTTTTCAGTAATTAAAAATTTAAATATGCTCTTATTATATGGTCTAATTATTTTCATTTTTAACGTCTTTACAACGAACCAAATCCTATTTTGTATCTTCTTTATTATGTCAGTTATTCATTCATCAAACTCGACTTTTTATGGAAGGCAAATTGCTAAAAGTAGTATTCAGTGTAGCTTTATTATGGCTATTCTATCACGGTATAATTGCACAAGGCTATGACCAGCAGGCGATGCAATTACAGTTTATTAATAATTATGGCAATGTTAAAAACACCGCATCTAAAGACCCACGAGGCTCTGCACTTCTATTTGAAGAATGGAAAGTGGCGGATGTGGTGTTGAATGATACTGTGATAGCGCGTTTTGATCAGGTGAGGCTTGACTTGAATTTAGCTATCTTAGAAGTCCTCTATAAAGGACAGGAAAATAGTATTAACAACCGTAATTTCAGACGAGTAGAGTTTATTGATGGCAAGAACAAAAGGCTATTCATTCCTGCTAATCGCTTTCAGTACAACGGAAAATCACTTAATGGGTTCATGGAGCAAATTGGAGTAGGCGACGCTTCAACCTTAGTTTTAGTGCATCATTACGTAGATATTAAACCACCTACCCCCACCGCGAACATTACAGGTGGACCAACAGTGGATACTTGGATTAAAGAGAAAAAAATTTACTTCTTTAAAGATAACAAGCTCAGCCCAATCAAAACAAAAAAAGATGTACAGGCATTTTACAGCCGTCAGAGCAAAAAGCTAGACACCTATCTGAAACAGCAAAAGCCTAATGTTAAAGACTCACAAGAGTTGTATCAATTAGTGATGCACATGGAAAAGTAACATTAATTTGCTGTGATGTCATTAGCTAGAAATGACATCGCAGCAAAAAATTAATCTTCTATTTTCATACTAATTACTTCTCGTGTGTCGCGGCGCATTCCCCACAGTACATTAGGTTGATAGCGGTCCCAAGCTAAACCCTGTCCTTGAAAAGGTACGGAAATGGTATGGAGTAATTCTAATTCATAACCCATAGTAGGGATTTGGCAGATATACATTTCTTCAAAATGGTGAGGGTTAAGGAACAATTTCCCGTCAGCACTAAAGCTACCGCCTGAAATGCTCTCAGGTCGTATGCGCTCAATCAGAGGCTTGGGCAATACCCAGCCTGCCTTTTGCCGAAATAGTGAATCGGTTTGTATTAGCATAGTGTAGGCAACCCCTTTTCCAGCTTCTTGCGCATAGTTTTCGTAATGGACAAACATCAAGTACCAGTCGCCTTGCCAGCGGTCAATCCAAGTGAAAGAGCCAATGTAGATGCCAAAGCTGTGAGAACCAATGTGTTCTAAGGTATTAGGGTCAAAAATTTCTAGTGAACTCGCCATTGGCACTTCAGGATAGTTGCTATTGGAACAATACAATTTGCCATCAATAATAATACCACTATTCAAATGTTTGAATGGATATTTTTGCTCCATCACTACCGTGCCATTGTCCTTGCGATGCTTTACAATTTTAGAATTACTGACGGTGTAAAAATATAAACTATCTACCGCCACTGCTTGCGTGGCATTAGGAGCGGAAAAGCGCGCAAGCTCTTTAGCCGATTGTGCTACACAAAAAAGTGGTAACAAAGACAGGGTGAAAAGAAATAGGTTTCTCATTTGCTTTGAATTTTGAGGTAAAGATAAATTTAGTAGATTAACAGCATATTAACTTCTAACTTGTTCAACATCAGCATCTGGCGATGTTAAGAATTTATATTCTTGTATGGCGAATTTATTTGATGTGCTTTCAGCATATTCCATGCAAAATACATAGAGCCATACAGGATGATTACAGAAAGTAACATCAACCATTCTGCTATTTGCTGAATGAGGAAAAGATCGTATATTCCATGCAACAGTGTAGCACTCAACAAAGCAAGACCTAGTAATTTCCATTTTTTTTGTGGATTAAATTTGGCTAAGCCTGTAAAGTAGCCCATCATAATAGCATAAACGCCATGTGAAGGAACAGCAGTGAATGCTCTGCCCCAAGTTTCGGAAAGGCTGTATTGATTGACGTATAGCACATTTTCCAGCGCGGCAAAACCCATACCAATCATAGTAGCATAGACAATGCCGTCGAAAGGTTCATTGAAGAAGGATTTTTGAAACGGATAAACAACAAGTGCAACGAACTTAAATAATTCTTCATTGAAGGCAACTACAATAAACGCTACAAAAATAGTCATTGGGAAATTTTCGGATTCATGCCAACCAATATGATAGGCTTTCATTTCCAACCAACGCGCAGGGAAGGTGATAGCCATACCAAGTAAAAAGCAAAGCAACAAGGGGATAGGTTGTTCTCTTTCATGTTTATCTTGCCAGTAAATAAAAACGGCAATTAAAATAGCAGGTATAGTAGCAACTAAAATGGCAAAAATTTTCATATCATGTTTATTTATAGGTCTTTACTTTACTAGACTAAACGATTTAAATATTTAAGTAATCCTTAACCTATCAACGCTGTCGCTAATCCCCAATATCTAAGCCCCAACAACCTACCCCCCAAATGCCCAACTTAAGAAATCAGGCATAGCTGTTCGCCATGTATTGGTATCGTGCTTTCCCCCATTCACCTCTAAATATTTAATGTCCTTTTCATTATAGCCTAATTTATTTAACTCCGTCATAATGGACAAAGTGTCATCAATAGCGTCAATGACTCCATTATTATTACGGTCATCTTTTTCGTCCTCTGTGCCCGCTTGCAGCCAGAATTTTAAGCCCTCTTTTTTATGGCTGAATTGTAAAATATGTGGTACAATGCGGTCTGCATCAGGATCAATATCGTTACTGGGTGCAGAGCGCCACCAAAATGAACCAGAAAACACGCCCACTTTATGGAATAAATTAGCATGATGCCAAGCAATATCAAAGGCAGAAAGCCCACCTAAAGAGAAACCGGCAATTGCCATCTCATTAATGCGTTGACTCAAATTGTAATGGTCTTTAACAAAGAGCACCAATTCTTCTGTAATGAATCGGGTATATTCATTGGCAAGACTTCCTCTATTTTTGTAATCTGGGGTACTGGCAACGCCGTATTCTATCATGCGGCGCTCATTGGCATAGACTGCTACTGCAATTACTCTACAAATGGAGCGATTATTCATTAATGTCGTAAGATGCTCTTTAAGTGCAACTGCTTCCATGTCTTGACCATCATTCAGAAACAACAAAGAATAAGTAGCTCTAGGACGTAAATAAAAATCTTTTGGCAAAAAAACATCCACTTTTACGTTGCGTCCTAGCTTTGGGGAGTATTTCTGAAAATGCTCAACCTTTACTTCCAAATTGGGCAGCAAACCCAGCGACTGGCAAATTTGAACAAATATTTTTCGCATTACTAATTTTCCTCTTGAATCGGGTATTTTTTATTTAAAAATAATTTTACTTTTACTTAATAAAGTCATCTAGCTAGCTTTACTTGCTACGAAGGCTTAAAATTATGATTAATTCTTAGACGCTACTTAAATTCACAGGTTACTTTGAAAGAAAGATATTACAAGTGGTATTCCCCTAACTTGGGCAAAGATATAGAAATGCTGGTGTTTGGCGATCGCGGTTATCCAGTGATTCTTTTTCCAACCACTATGGGACGTTACTATGAATGCAAAGACCAAGGTTTAGTCGGTTCGGTAAGCTGGTTTGTGGAGCAAGGGCTAGTACAACTTTATTGTCCTGATTCCATCAACGAACACAGTTGGTACAACCGAAACATTCATCCAGCACAAAAGGTATATAACCATAACTGTTACGACCGAATGTTGGTAGAAGAAATTGTAGATAAGGTTCGTTGGAACACTGGCACGGGCAAAGTAGCGGTGGCAGGACCTAGCTTTGGTGGTTTTATAGCAGCGAATTTTGCTTTTCGTCACCCTGAAAAAGTAAGTCATCTTTATTCCATGAGCGGAAAATTTGATATTCGTTCCTTCATGTGGGGGCATTACGATGATAATGTTTACTTTAATAATCCTGTTGATTTTGTGCCTAATCTCAATCATCCCGATTTGTGGCGTATGAAAATTGTACTTGGCACTTCAGAGTGGGATATTTGTCTTTCTTATAACCAACATATGTCAGGACTGCTAAACAAAAAAAATGTAGCGCATTGGCTGGATATTAGAGGCTGGAAAGAGCACGACTGGCCGCTTTGGAAAGAGATGTTCCCACATTATCTTTCATTAATCTAATTGAACTTTAGAAAAATTAATTGCATTCGTAATGTCATTGATGTAGCAGTAGGTGTAGGAAGTTTTGCAGCACTTTATGCAAGTTTCCTACACCTACTCATTAGTTATTATAGGCTAATATCCATAAGGAAGTATCCCAAAAGTCATGTATTTTTTAATTTCTTGGTCGTTATCCACAATTTTCTTACGCAATAAAGGTTATTTAGAACAGTTGCTGTAAAATTATAATATAGCACTAGTTTTCGCTACAAGTTCCTTTACACTAGAATTATAATCCATTGAAAGCAAGATGATAAAGCAAAAATCACCTTAATCTTTATGGTTAATGGACGTAGTTTGCTGCATATTTAATAAATAATTTATTTGTAAAGTATTGATAATTAAATGTAGATTAATGAAAGTTTCCCTTGCAGGGAAGTATTTTTTTTTAATTTTGCAACGCAATTAATAGAAACCGATTATAAGTAAATTAAGAACAAAAACCGATGTATAAAGACTCTATTCTTTCACAATCCAATACCTTTGGGCTTAATATGAACGTGTTAAGACATTTCATGGTTGCACTTTTAGTAGTAGCAACGCTTTCGCTTTCAGCACAGCAACTTCCACTATTCACTCAGTACCGAGAATTTAACAATGCCATCAATCCTGCTGCTATCAGTAGTGATTACATGGCATTTGGTCAAAACGGAGTAGTGGGCGCATCTTATCGAGTGCAATGGAGAGGAGTTAATTCCTCGCCTCGTACTGCCTTTTTGAGAGGCGACTATTTATTCGACCAAAATAGGGGAGTAAATATGTTGGTAGGAGGGCATGTTATCAATGACCAAACAGGACCAATCTCCTTAACGGGAGCTTATGGTCGTATTGGTGGTGTTATTTCAGATGACCCTAGTTATGGTGGTATCAGTATTGGTCTTACTGCTGGTGCGGTGCAATATCGTTTGAATGCCAACGAATTGCGTTTGAGAGATCAAGATGATATTGTCGCTACTCAAAACTTATCCCAAATTTATCCCGATGTGGGTTTCGGTATCTTTGCTTACAAAAGCATAGCACGTCGTGGTTCAGAAGATGATTTCATCTATGGAGGTATTTCTGTGCCACAAGTGTTTGGTTTCAACTGGAATTTGATAGATGAAACAGGCGATGAATTTTTGACACAACGTGTACAACACATTTATGGACAATTAGGATTCATTCGATATTTCTGGAATGATAGCTTTATTGAACCCTCTGTTTGGGTAAAATACGTGCCAAATGCACCAGTAAACATTGATGCAAACTTGCGTTACCAATTCGTTAATGGTTTATGGGTAGGTGCTGGCGGTTCATCCGCTAAAACATCACACATCGAAGCAGGTATTCGACTTGGTGATGTGGAGGGCTATGGCAATGTGCTAAAAATTGGTTACGGCTACAGTTATTCCTTTACTTCATTTGGTCCGTTTACGGTTGGCTCACATGAGATTAACGTGTCATTCAATTTTGCAAAGTAAAATACTGGCTTTGAAATTGTTATATATCTGAAATACAACTCACTATAAAGAAACATCTTACAATGAAATCTATAAAAAATAATTCATTTCCTATTATGATGAAAAAGCTATACTTGGTGCTTTTCGCTGTCATTGGGCTTTATATCAACACTTGGGCGCAACCTACATTTTCCATAGCAGCCGCTACGGGCAATTACGGCAACAACGAAGAAGTTTGCATGAATGTCATTGTCAATGACTTTACAGATATTCTTTCTTTTCGCTACGCGATTACTTGGGATGCCGAATTATTGGAATTGACTAGTATCTCTGGATTCAACCTTGCAGGGCTTGACTTAAATAGCTTTGAACAAGGCAGCGCTCGAAATGGGGTGCTAGAAGTGTTTTGGCAGTCTCCAACGGGAGCGGGTATTACTATACCCACCCGAAGTTTAGCAGATAATTTTTCCATTTATCAACTCTGCTTTAAAACAACTAATAAGTGTGGTGGAACAACAGTAGTGGACATCAACCGCGCTTCGGGTAACGTGAGGCGTGTGAATGTAAACGTGAATATTGGCTTACTTGACCAAGATGCGGAAATATCTGTTGGTGGACAACCCGTAGAAATTGAAATAGGCGAGGTGAATGCCAACCCCGAAGAGTTAGTATGTGTGCCTGTAACCGTTAAAAATTTTAGAGAAGTGCTTGCTGCACAGTTTACTATGCGTTGGGATACTTCCGTAGCACAATTTAATAACATTGACTATAACGCTGATTTTCCTTTTCTCAATTTAGGGAATTTTAATACTCGACGTACTGCGGATGGTTTCATCATTTTTATTTGGGGCGACCTTGGTGAATTTGCAGGAGTTACGATGCCAGATAATACTAAACTATTTGATATATGTTTTAAAGTTACCTCCAAAGGGGGCGTCTTTACACCCATTGAATTTACATCTAACCCTACACCGCTACAAGTTGGAACAGTTAGAGAAGGTGATAGAGGCTGTAAGTTTTTTAATTCTGGTCGTATTTTTGTTAATGACGAACCGGGTGCTGTAACGATTAAATCTTCTACAAAAACAGTTAATCCTGGAGAAAAGGTCTGTGTGGATATTACTGTTAAAGACTTTCTTGCCGTAACAGATATGCGTCTTTCGATGAGTTGGGATAGAAATATCCTTCGTTTTGAGGGTGTGGAAAATATTAATCTGAGAAGTCTTGAGCAAAGCAATTTTAATCTTAGTAACATCATATCAGGTATTTTGACCTTGAATTGGTCGGATACTACTGGTGTCTTGCTCCAAAATGATACCCGTATTTTTTCCCTCTGCTTTACTGCTGTGGGACCTGTTGGGAGCTTTACACCTATTGCATTTACTAATGAACCACTTAATGTATTTGTCAAAACAACATTAGGTGGCAATCAGGATGCCGGCTTGAATACAAGAAACGGTACTGTATCCATCTTGCCTCCAGAAAGTTTGAATTTGCAAATCAGTAACGCTACGGTATCGCCTTCGGAAAGTTTTTGTGTAGATGTTTTGGTAGATAACTTCACCGAAATAGTAAGCCTTGACTACTCAATGGGGTGGGAAACTACGTTGATTGAATTTCAATCCATCACCAATTTTGGTGTGACGGGCTTAGATATTGCCGATTTTGATTTGACAAGAGCCAATCAAGGTATATTAAAACTCAACTGGGCAAGCGAAACCTTTAGAGGTGAAACCTTGAACAACGGAACAGTGCTTTACAGCATTTGCTTTAAAGTAAAAGAAAATGCACCACTTGGCTTTTGCAATACTATTTTCTTCTCTGATATTCCTGAGCCTATTCGAGCAGTTACGCGAAATTCAAATGGAAACCCAATCAGTGTAACCGATCAGGGGAACGATATTTGTATTTTTGATGAAGCGGGTGTGGCAGTCATTGTTAATACTCCTTTGCAGGTTAGTCAGGATTCCCTAGTCTGCATTCCAATTCAAGTAAGGAATTTCAAGGATTTAACTACGGTACAATTTTCTCTAAATTGGAATCCAAGCATCTTCAAATTTGAAAGCATTAACCCAACAGGTAATTTGGCTGGTTTGACCGCAGGTAATTTTGACTTGTCTTTATCTGATATTGGCGTACTTGGTATCAACTGGCAGGATGCAACTAATGCAGGCGTTACGCTAGCTGATGGGACGGCTATTTTTGAACTTTGCCTGAGAGCCGTTGGCAATAGAAAGGCTTGTACTAGGGTAGATGTGTCTTCATCGCCGAATGCTTTTTTGGTAAAAAGTCGTGAAACAGGAGACCGCAATTTATCTCTAAACCCTCTACATGGTGAAATCTGCGTAGCTGATGCGATAAAAGTAGATTTTTTATTCGTAGTGCAACCTACTTGCGCTGAGTCCAAAAATGGTGCAATAGAATTTTCTGTTTCAGGGGGGCAAGGTAATTACAGCTATGCTTGGAGCAATGGCAGCTTTAGTCCTACTTTAAATGGTGTCTCTGCAGGTAGCTATTCCTTTACAATTACCGATACTGGTGGATTATCTACTGACGGAGTAGTAACGTTAGCTCCCGCTAATCCTTCACCTATTGCCAATGCAGGAGCAAATATTAATTTATCTTGTGGTGCAAGCATCACGCTTTTGGATGGTGGTGCATCTTCCGCAGGTGCAAACTTTAGCTACAACTGGTCTGTCATTGGGCAAACAGGAGAAGTACAAGTAAATGGGTCTATTAATCCACTTATATTGGGAGCAGGTTTGTATCAACTCGAAGTGCGTAACACTACTACTGGCTGCGTCGCTAGGGACACTGTTGAGGTAACGACTACCCCAAATCCACTGGTAAATGCTGGTGAAGACAAACTGTTTGATTGTTCGACAAATGAAATTAGGTTAGATGCCACTATGGGAACGGAAGCCGGTGAAAACCTTACTTACTTGTGGAGAACAACTGATGGCGTAATTGTGGGCGATACTACAAGTCTAGTCATCACCGCTACCGCACCTGGACTTTATGTCTTGCGCGTTCGACACAGTGAGGGGTGTGAAGCTAGAGATACGGTAGTAATTACAGATTTAAGAGGAGATGTAATAGCAAATGCTGGGGTAGGTCAAACGCTGAATTGTTCAGGCGATCCTGTAACTCTAGATGCTAGTCGCTCTACACAAGGGGAAAATTTTACAGCTACTTGGTCTGTGTTGGAGACAGGTGGTATAGCTCCTACACCATCCAATGGCTATACAGTGCAAGCATTTAATCCAGGCACTTATGTACTTACTATTACTAACACAGCAACAAATTGCACCGCTACGGATACAGTGCGTGTAATCCCCGATGAGCAACTACCGGTGATAGCCGTAGATTTTATAGAGCAATTAAATTGTGTTACCGATAGTGTTCGCTTAAACGTTAGAGTTTCCAATACGAATCGTTTTAATGTTAGATGGTTTAGAAATGGTATGCCATTAGCAAGTCCAATGGATACCATGCTTACGCCAATAGTAACACAAGCTGGTAATTATGAGGTCATCGTTACCAATACAACGTCAGGCTGTACAACTTCGAGAGGGGACATTATTGTCGAAGAAACGCGCTCTTTTCCAACTGCTGTCATTTCTGGACGAAATATCATAGGTTGTGCAGATACCTCAAAAGTAGCGTTAAATGCAACAGGTTCATCTTTAGGTACTGGGTTTGTACTGAACTGGTTATCAGCGGATGAAGAAAAACCTATCATAAGTTTTGAAAATAATGTAGCAGAGGTATTCAATCCTGGTACATATTTTTTGCGCATAACAGATATTGCTACCAACTGCTCAACATTGGATTCTATTGTTATCACAAGAACTACGGACACGCCAGTCATTGAGTTTGCCCCCGTTGCCCCCGTCCCATGTACAGGTGGTACAACCACGATTGATGCTTCCCGTTCTAGCTTAGGTACTTATGAATGGTTAATTGTAGAAGGAACAGGAAATATCCTTCAAGGAACAAACACAGACATGATAGTAGTGAACGGACCAGGACTTTATGTTCTAAGAATCACTAATAACTTAGGTTGCTTTGTCAGTGATACAATAGAAGTTACACAAACAGATACGACCAGTATTCGAATTAGTTTGGAGGCTTCTACTGCTAATTTGAATTGCATCACGCCTACTGCTGAAGTGAATTTAAATGTTGAACCTGCTGGAAATTATACTTACGCATGGATACACGATGAGCAAAATAGATTGCCGATTACTACTTCTTCAGCAGAGTTGGATGTTCCTGGACTTTATGTAATTGAAATAACAGAAACGAATTTGAATTGTACCCGACGCGAGTTTTTCGTCCTCAATAAAGATGTGGAGGTTACTAAACCCATAATCAACACTACTTTGAATAGAACAGTAGATTGCATTGGAACAGCAGTCTCACTTGATGGTTCGGCTACGACACTTGTTAATACAGAAACTCCACGATGGGTAGGACCAACGGGTGCTGAGATTATGAATGCCAATAGCCTGCTGGCGACCACTACAACTGCTGGTAATTATAAACTTATCATTACCAATAGCAGAAATGGTTGCCAAGATTCTACTTTAATTATCATTGAAAGTGCCTCCGATGTAAAAGCCTTTATTAGTGAGCCTGAAATGTTAACTTGTGCAAGAGAGAGCATTTTATTGAACGGCGCAGCTTCTTCGCAAGGTCAAAATATTACTTATGAATGGAGTAGTGCAGAGAATAATAACTTCACAGTAGATATATCCAAACAATCGGCTATTGTAATGCAGCCTGGTACTTATACGCTGACAGTACGCAATTCCGCTACACAGTGCGACGCTACTTTTTCTGTGGTAGTAGAAGCCAACCGAGAAGCACCAGCAGTAGATGCAGGTGGAGAAATTGACTTAGGATGTGGTGGTAACTTAACCATCGGCGGTACTGGAACAGCTACGGGAACGCAATTTAGATACGAATGGCGAGATGCTACTGGCAACATCATTCAAAATAATGCACCACAAACTGCTGTAAATGTACCAGGTGTTTATAGCTTAACGGTAATTAACGTTACGAATAGCTGTTCTGCAACCGATGAAGTAGTCGTTATACAACGCCTACAACTAGAGCGTGCCGAAGCTGGTAGCGATGAAGTAACTTGCGACAGAGCATCTGTCCTGATGGCAAATCGTCCTGCTAACGCCACAGGTGTTTGGACAAGTCGAAGTGGTGGTGTTATTGAATCGAGTAGCTCTGCCGAAACTAATGTGAGTAACTTACGTCAAGGCAACAATATATTTATTTGGACACTTTCCACAGCGGAATGCCCTAATTATAGCTCAGATTCTATCAACTTGTTTGTAGAATTAGCACCGAATGCCAACAACGATGTGGTGGACTTCAGCATTGGCAAGGACAAAGAAATCAGCATCAAAGTAACAGCCAATGATAATTTGGTGAATGTTCAAAATTGGAATTTGACGATAGGTGAAAAACCAAGTGTTGGCGAAATCACAGGTTTTGACTTGAACACCGTTCGCTACACGGCGCGTACCATTAAGAATGAGCAGGACAGGTTTAACTATATCCTTTGCAACGCTAACTGTCCAACGCTTTGCGACTCTGCCACTGTAAGGATCAACATCATAGCGCCTGATAGAGGCAACAATCCATTATTGAGCGATTTGCCGAATGCCATTACACCTAACGGCGATGGTAAAAACGATGAATTGTTCTTTGAAATCTTAGCGCAAGGTACAGAGCAATTCCCTGATAATGAAATTATTGTCTTTAGCCGATGGGGTGATATTGTTTATGAAGCTGCACCATATCAGAACGATTGGAAAGGTGTCAATAAACAAGGTAAAGAATTACCACATGGCACTTACTATTACATTCTTCGCTTGGATGTAGCCAATGGAATCATCTTTGTAGGTGATGTAACCATTTTGAAATAAATTGGACTAACCAAGTAAAAAAAGGGCTGATGCGACAATATCAGCCCTTTTTCTTATCCTGTAAATCCTGTTATCTTGTCAAAAGAGAAGGAAAAAAGTCCCTTCAAAAACTAAAGCAATTTCCCTGCAATAAACCCAGTCGTCCAAGCCGACTGAAAGTTGTAGCCACCAGTGATACCATCCACGTCCAACACTTCCCCAGCAAAATAAAGGTTTTTACAAACCTTACTTTCCATCGTTTCAAAGTTCACACTATCCAAACTTACGCCACCACACGTCACAAATTCTTCTTTGAAGGTCGTCTTGCCCTTTACTTGGTATTCATCATTGATGAGCATTCGGGTCAATTTATGCAAGCCTTTTTTTCCAATCTCCTCCCACCTTCTTTCCTCTGATAATTGGCATTTTTCCACTAGGTAGTGCCACAAGCGTTTAGGCAATAAAAATGGGCGATAATTAGCCAATGTTTTTTGTGGATGCGCCTCCAAAATACCTGTCAATTCTGCCAATACAGCATCGTAGTTTATCGTATTCACCCAATTCACTTGCACTTTAAATTCATAATTCATTTCACTTAGTACCCTTGCGCCAAAAGCAGAAAGTTTCAAAATGGCAGGACCGCTCATGCCCCAATGCGTGATGAGTAGCGGACCTTCTGCTTTTAGCTTTGTCCCTTGAACACTGACGATGGTTTGTTCTACTACAATACCCATTAAACTGGTGATACTTTCGGTAGGCATATTGAACGTAAACAAGGATGGTACAGGCGTTTCAATGTCATGCTCCAAAAATTGTAGCCAAGTTAATCCCTGAATTTTGGGTGAACCGCCCGTAGCAACAATTACTTTATCAAACTCACAAGGGGGAAATGCTTCATTATTAAAGTGTAACTCCAAACTTTGTTCTTTTTTTTGAATTACATTTACGCCAGCTCCTGTTTTTATAGTAATGCCCAAGCGATGTGCCTCGCGCAAAAAGCAATCAATTACACTTTGCGAACTTTGCGATACAGGGAACACGCAATTATCTTCTTGAACCATCAAAGCAACGCCTCGCTGCTCGAACCATTCCATTGTGTCCTGCGTGCTAAAGGTGCGAAACGCCTTTTTGAGCGATTTGCTTCCTCTAGGGTAAGCCCTAGCAAGCGTTGCAATAGAGGTGCAGCCATTCGTGACATTGCATCTGCCCCCTCCCGATACTTTTACCTTCGCTAGTAATTTCTGCGATTTTTCAAAAATAGTTACCTGCGCTGTCGGATGATTTTCCTTCACTGCAATCGCTGAAAAAAAGCCTGCCGCTCCACCACCAATCACTGCAACTTTCATATCCAATTAAGTTTAATTGCAAAAATAAGGGATAAATTGGCTTCTTTTGTGCTCACTTATATTAAATTCGTCAATAGGTCATCATAAAACGAAACCACATGAAAGAATACAAACTAGAATCGCTCATTTATTACTCGAAAGCTTTTGCCCACAAAGAGCACATTGTCGAGAAATCTACGGAAGACATTCAAGCTAAACTCGACGAATATACTGCAAAAGGTTACCGCCTAATTTCCACTGATGCTACAGATTTTGGCTTTGCCGTCTATTTTTATTTGTATTTTGAACGGGGATAAGATACACTTCAGAAATGCTAAATCTGTAAAATAGTTAGTATTTTTCCCACCTATTATCTACTTCCCTTAATCATCTCCAAATAGGAAATGACAAATGTGTGAAGTGCATCGAAATTCAATTTTTGGATAGAGAGATTTAGCGTTGGGTATGCCTCATAATTATTGGTTTTTATATTTTCTAGAGCGGTGCGAATTGTTTTAGGGTTTAATTTTTGTAGTTTTTCATTATAGTATTCCTCTTGAAAACCTAAGTCTTTAAAGAATAGTGGCTCAACTATCTTATAATATAACTCAAATAAATCTCTATCTGGTTTTGGAAGAGCATAATTGAATAGACAATAGCCTATAATATAGCCTGTTATGGCTAACGCAACTTTAGGGTAGCCGTTTTGCTGATACCAAAGAATACTGGGTAATTCTTTTTCTATAAATGCAATAACCCTGTTATGATTTTCAGGACTGGTAATGCCAAAGGTATTTTTGGTATAATATAATTCTTTGTAAGAATCTACTTTTGAACGTTTTAATAATTGCTCAAATTCTGATTTAATATAATTATTTTTTGTTTGTTGATTACCTGCTTTTTCAAAATATTTTCTGTGGATACGCTCCAATGTTTCCATCATATAGCCTTGAGGTAGAATAAGATAGTCTAAAGTGTAGGTTAAATCCAAGAATAGATAAGCAATAGCTCCTGGATATTGTGTCGCCAATTCAGGGTGTTGTTCAATATAAGAAAAAGTAGTTTTGACTTTTTGTTGAATAAATTGATATTTTATCAGTTTCTCTTCGTCGGTAATAAAGATAAGATGTTCATTTTCAGTTTCTTTTAGGATGGATTTAAATTCTTCTAACAATAAATCATCTTGTTTATCTGCTTGGGTGGCTAGCTCTTTAAGTGCGGCATACAGTTTGTAAGGTGAGGCATCCAGATTGTAGGTATCGAAGGTGATACAAATATTTTTTTCTTTATCTATACCATATCGGCTATATTTTAAATCGAAATTTTTTTCTAATAATCGGCGGAGTAAATTTTCGTGATAAGCGGTCAGTTGAGCTATTTTAGCCGTAGCAGTTAATTTTTTTTCGTTAGCTGTTCCAAAAATGCGTTTCGACCCTTGATATAATTCAAAATACAGCACGTCGTTTTGCCGATTAAGATAAATATTTTGCTCTTGCTTATCTGCTAGGTATTGAAAAAAAGCAGTACAAGAATCCAGATAATTTTGAGCTACAAATTGGTCTAAGGCTTGTGTCCAAAGCGTTGCATGCTCTGTTTCTTTATAGACATCGCTGTATCTGCCTAAGCGAACGCTGGGAGAGGGAGTAACCTTTTTGTTGGACAATAAGCGTGTTAACCAGTTCATAAAAGATTTAAGCCGTTAGAGAATACTATATTTTTTTGTAACCAAATTTGTATTCTTTCATTAAAGAGACACAAGAAATTCTATTTTTGCATTCCCAAAGATAAACGAATTTGAAACTTTGACATCAATTTACTCAGTATGAAGTATGTAATCAGTGGAATCCAGCAAATTGGTATTGGTGTACCAAATGCGGATGATGCTTGGGCGTGGTATCGAAAACATTTTGGCATGGATGTTCCGATGTTTAAAGAAGCGGCAGAAGCAGCATTAATGCTGCCTTATACAGGAGGTGAGCCAAGAAGCCGCTATGCCATTTTAGCGATTAATTTACACGGTGGTGGTGGTTTTGAAATATGGCAGTACACAAGCCGAACACCGCAAGCTGCTAGTTTTAAAGCGGCTTTGGGTGATTATGGTATTTTCGTCGCAAAAATTAAAAGCATTGACGTTGAACGAACCTATCAGGATTTCCTTGCGGAGGGTGTTCATCTGATTTCTGCTCCTCGAAAATCACCTTCTGGGGAATTGACTTTCTTTTTAGAAGACCCTTACGGTAATATTTTTCAAGTAGTGCATTCTGAAAATTGGTTTAACACACCTAAAAAAGTCAATACGGGCGGGGCTTATGGCGCAATTATTGGCGTAGCGAATATAGATGAGGCATTGCCAATTTATCAAGATTTATTGGGCTATGACCAAGTAGTTTATGATGAAACAGCTTCATTTCCTGATTTTTTAAGGCTGAATGAGGGAAATATAATCGTGAGGCGAGTATTGCTTAGACATAGCGAAACACGAAAAGGTGCTTTTGCGCCGATGTTGGGAGATAGTGAAATTGAACTGGTACAGCGTTTGGATGGCAAAGGCAAAAATATTTTTAAAGACCGCTTTTGGGGGGACTTAGGTTTTATTCACCTTTGCTTTGACGTTAGAAATATGGAT
Organism: uncultured Saprospiraceae bacterium; assembly: GCA_937944245.1. Taxonomy (GTDB): domain Bacteria; phylum Bacteroidota; class Bacteroidia; order Chitinophagales; family Saprospiraceae; genus JAAUTG01. Next base: position 15,719 of record CALDYY010000008.1, read on the forward strand.
GCTATTGGTACAAAATCGGCGGAATTGGGCTATCCATTTACAGTGGATAGTGGTAAAAGTTTTGATATGGGCGAAGCAGCAGGTAGATTTACTTATATCGAAACAAAAGATGGCACATTAATTGAATTTGTGGAAACGCATAAAATTCCAGTAGCGAAAAAACTAGGTTGGTATTTGAGTTTAAAGAAAAGGGCAGCAGAAAAACCATTACCCCGTTGGATGCTTAACGCACTTTCTTTGAATAGAGAAAAGGCACAATAGTTTGACAATCAGTACGTTTGGGCTAAAGCATAAAATAGCGAATACCTAAACTACCATAATAATTTCGAGGCAATCCTGGATAATAGTAGCGTGGTGCTGCACCACCTACACTTGCTGCATTGATGAGTAGCATAGACGCATATTGCTCGTCAAAAAGGTTATTTACGCCTAAATTAGCATCTATTTGCAATGCTTGACCCAGCATCATGCGGTAGCCTAATTTACCATTCCACAACTGATAAGCATTGGAATACAAGCTATTATCATCGCGCAACGGCATTTGATCCACAAATTGATAATTAAAATTACCATAGATAATTTGGCGACCTTTTGTTTCAAACAATAAGCCAGCACTAGCAATGTGTGGCGCAGTTCCTGTAAGTTGGTTACCTGAGTAGTCATCGTCATTGTCTGTAAATTCTTCAAATCGGTAATTGGCGTAAGTGTAATTGAGGAACGGTTGGAGTTGCCAAATCCACCATTGATGCTTGGCTTGTAGCGAAAATTCAATTCCTTGATGCGTTGTTTTGCCTGCATTAATACCTAAAAACTGGTCGAATCCCGTCCTTCTAGCTACGAGCAAATCCTTAATTTGCATGGTGTAAACGGATAAATTGTAGCTGATGTTTGCCCAGTTTCCTCTTGTTCCTAATTCCATGTTCCAACCTTTTTCAGGCTGAATATCAGGATTAATGACACCATTGGGAGTAAGCGTTTCTTCTAGCGTAGGTGGTGAAAACCCATGACTAACAATGCCATAGAAAGACATATTTATTGTATTTACCGCGGAAAGAGTAGGGTAGTAATAAGCGGATAAAAATGGGGAGGCTACTGGTTTAAAAGAATAATCGCCAGAGGTGTTTTGATTGTTGGCACTAAATAAATTATCCAAATTATAATTGGTGGTATTATAATTTACGCCTGCTGTCAAGAACATATTTTCTAAAATAGCCCACTTGGATTGTAAAAAAACGTTCAAGTATTGGCGAGTTTCTTCATTAATGCTAATGGAAGTTCCCATTATCCCTCTGTTTGTTACATTTGTTTGCCAATCGTAATTTTCGTGGAAAAATTCTGCGCCCCACTCCAAGTAATTAGCTTGAGCAAACGCTTGTTTAAACTTGGTTCTAGCACCTAAAACAGTTGAATTTTCTCGCAAAATATTAAATGGTCGAGATTCATAAGAACGAAATTGTGTATTAAAAAGGCTTGTTGTAGAAGATAATTTGGAAGTAATGTTAGTTTCATAAGAAATGCCCGTTAATGTTTTCGTATAGTCCTCAAAACCTTTTATTTGTGCCCAAATAAATGCTGCTCTTTGAGGATTATTTAGATAGTCCGTTTCATTGAGTGAGCTAGGAATGAATGCTTTAAGATCAATATGATTGAACAACAACGTCAAGCGATTGCGCTCTTTTTTTATACTACTTAATACGGTGAAACCTAACCTATCATACTGATTATTTTCTCTGTACCCATCGCTGTGCATTTGATTGAACCCTACTCTAAAACTAAAACCTTCTTTACCGTATTGGTATTGGATGATATTGCGCTGCAAATTGTAGCTTCCTGTTGTGTTGCTCACATTCAGTGTGATGCCTTGTGTGTCCCAATCAGGGTTTAAGCGAATGATACCGCCTAATCCAGCACCGTAGGCACTGGAAGTCGGACCTTTAATGAGGTCAATATTATCTACCAAGCTAAGGTCAATATCTTCTAAGGTGGTTTCCCCTGCGCCATTAGTTAAAGGGATTTCATCCAAAAAAGCCCTAATTTTAGCAGTACCAAATAGATTTCGGCTACCAATACCTCGAATAGTAATGCGGTTCGTATTGAATGCGCCTGTGTGCATATATACTCCTGGCACGCGATTGAGTGCAGTAGCAATATTGCTTTGTTCGTCCAGTTGAAGTGCTTTTTTAGGGAGACTAATAGCGGAAGGAATCTCACGATACAAATTTGACCATGTGCGGTCGGGGGCATACACCACAATACTGTCATTCAATAGAGTTGCCTTTCTGCCCAATAAAATGCTGTATTTTTGCCCAGCTTGCACTATTATTTCATAATTAGTATATCCTAAATAATAGATTAATAAAGTATCTTGTTGATGTGGAATATTTAATTCAAACTGCCCATTCAAATTGGTAATTGCTCCTTTATCAGTGCCCTTCAATATAATATTTGCTCCAATGAGTGGTTCTTTAGTTGTTTTATCTAATATTGTACCTTCTACTTTGCCTTGAGCAAATAAGATTTGGCTAATAAATAAAAACGACAATAGGCACAATTTTTTCATTATATTTTGTTTTTTGCATGGATAAACAACCGCCGCAAAGGTCAACTTGTTCTATCAATAAAAAAGTAAATGACAACATTACAATTTAAAACCAACATTAATTGTGGTAACTGTGTGCGAACAGTAACAGGGTTTCTAAATGAAGTAGAGGGAATTGAAAAATGGGAAGTGGATACAAATCATCCGAATAAAATTTTAACTGTAAACGGTGCTATTACTAAAGAGGAAGTAATTGCAGCCGTGGAGGAAGCAGGTTTTGATATTGAGGCAATGATAGAAGCATAAAAAAGTATTACTTTAGTTGCTCAAAATGCACGACATAAACAAAATGACAAAATCAACTTTTTTGCATCTGAGGATTCCTTTTTCCTTTTTTTTATTGCCCATTTTTTTATTTGCTTGGGCAATAAATACTAAAGACATTATGCCTATCCATTTCTGGATGGCTTTTTTTTTGATTCATTTTTTTCTTTATCCTGCCAGTAATGCCTACAATTCCTATTTTGATAAAGATGAAAAAAGTATTGGAGGTTTAAAACACCCACCTAAAGTAAGTAGGGAATTATATACTTATGCGATTCTATTTGATGTTGTTGCCATTATTGGGGCGATTTTGTTATTAAATTGGGAAGTAGCAATAATGTTTTTTATTTACGGCTTAGCCTCGAAAGCGTATAGTCATCCGAGTATTCGCTTGAAAAAATATCCTTATGTTAGTTGGCTTATTGCTGGTTTTTTTCAAGGTTACTTTACGTTTTTAATGACCTATATAGCTTTACATAATATTTCTATACTTCAAGTTTTTATTCCTTTCATTCAGCTTCCTGCGATATTAAGTAGCCTTATGTTACTAGGTTCTTATCCTATGACACAAATTTATCAACACGAAGAAGATGCAAAAAGAGGAGATATAACATTGAGCTTAAAATTGGGTACTTTAGGTACTTTTCATTTTACTACGCTTGCTTTTGGATTGGCTACCGTGGGGTTTGTAACTTATTTTATGTACTATTTTAGTTTTTATATGGGGATTTTTTATTTACTTTTTTTAATGCCTATTTTACTTTTTTTTAGCACTTGGTATTTCAAAGTTCGCAAGGATCAAGAAAATGCTAATTTTGAAAATACAATGCGACTAAATTTTCTCTCTGGATTGATGCTCAACCTTTTCTTTATTTTTTTAGGTATTTATTTTTTATAATGTTAAAATACTTGACCATGTGTTCGTTGCACCAAGAAATGAGCAACAGGGGGTACATTATTGGCTAATCCAACCGCAAATTCACTCAACCATTCACTACCAAATAGCTGTTGAATATTTCTTCCTGACCACAAACGCATAGCAAATTGTTGATTCCAATGCGCTGTGTATTGTCGCTCCATTGCTTTGCGATTAAAGGGTTGACGATGTTGGATAATAGCTTCAGCACATAGCTTAGCGGTGTGTATAGCAATCGCCATGCCATTTCCGCAAAGTGGAGTTATCATACCTGCTGCATCTCCTGTCATCAAAATATGTTGATGAACCGGCGTTTTGCGCTCAAAACTAATCTCATTAATTGTGATAGGACGCTTAAATAGAAAATCACTATTTTGAAAAATAGATTTTAAATAGGGATTTTTATAAAGCACTTCTCTCTCCATTACATCAATACTAGCTTCATTTTCTTGCAAATTATTTCTATGGCTTAAATAGCAAATATTATATTTATCTTCCTCTATTTTATTAATGCCACAGTAACCATTCTTAAAATTATGTAGCGCCACTTCATTGTTTGGAGCATCTGTTTTAACATGATATTTTACGCCAATATAAGGAGATGGTTTATAGAAAAAACTGCGATTTAAAGTTCTATCCAGTAAAGAGCGTTTGCCAAAAGCCCCTATCAATACTCGGCTGGAGTAATTTTCTCCTTTGCGTGTACTTACTTGAAATTGCTCATTATCAAATTCAATATTAGAAACAGTGGTATTCAAATTAAAGACTACACCTGCTTCTTTTGCTTTTTCAAATAAAAAATAATCAAATAAATAACGACTTATACCAAAAGCACCCATATTCAAAGCTAATTCACTTGATTTACCTTTTACAGAAGTTAATTTAAAACGATTAATTTGCGGAATATTTTCTGCTTCTGGAAATAGCTGATGTTTTTTTAAAAAAGGTAATACCTCATTGGATACGTATTCGCCACATACGCGATGAAAAGGATATGTTTTTTTTTCAAATACTGCAACTTCAAGCCCTGCTCTCGCCAGTAGAATAGAACTTATCAAACCCGCCAATCCACCACCTACAATAATAACGTCTTTCAAATCTTATGGAATTTTTAAATAAAATAAAATAAAATATCTTTTTGCTTTTATAGTTGTTAAACATCTTTGGCTTTCATAGGTTTTTCAAAGGAAAGCATAGATTTGTAAAAACAAAATTCAAAAAACAATGCGTTACTTATTTTTACTTATGTTCATTACCCTGCAACAAGTAACAACAGCAGCAGGAATTGAGTTTTTTCAGGGTACTTGGGAGCAAGCCTTAGAGAAGGCAAGTAAAGAAGAAAAATTAATTTTTGTGGATGCTTATGCAGAATGGTGCGGACCTTGCAAACGCATGGCAGCCAATGTATTCACACAACCAGAGGTAGGTGATTTTTATAATGTTAACTTTATCAATTTAAAAATTGATATGGAAAAATCAGAAAATGAAACCTTTCGCAAGCAATATCCAGTAGCAGCTTTTCCTACTTTATATTATATTGACTTCACAGGAGAAGTAGTACAAAAAATAAAAGGTGCGCAAACAGTGGATGGTTTTATACAAATTGGAAAAACAGCACTCAATAAAAATAATCGTTTAGATTATTTCACCAAATTATATGAAGAAGAGGGTAAGCGAGATGCAGCAACAGTGCTGCAATATATTAAAGCATTGAATCGGGCGGATAAATCAAGTATTAAAGTAGCGAATGAATATTTAAAAAATCAAACAGATTTAAACACGCCAGAAAATTTGAGTATTATTCTGGAAGCAACTACGGTAGTAGATTCTCGTATTTTTGATTTACTGATTAAACATCGTGCTGATATTGAGGCAGTTACCTCAAAGGCAGTTGTAGAAGAGCGCATTCAAAAAGCAGCCCACGCTACCTTAGACCGAGCTATTGCTTTTGAATCAGAAGATTTATTAAAAGAGGCACAAGCAAAAATGAAAACTCATGCACCTAAATTGGCAGAGGCTTTTCTGTGGGAATCAGAAATGACTTATGCTAAATTATTGGAAGATAGCAACCGCTATTTAAAGGCTTGGAGCAATTATGTTAAAAAAATAGCTGGAAACGAACCAAAGGAATGGACAACTTTAGCTACCACTTTGGCTAGTGCCTTTCCAAGTGATGCAAAAGCACTAGAAGAGGCTCATAAATTAGCTAAAAAAGCAGTTTCTAGTAGTAAGGATTATGAAACTAGGTTAGGATATGCTTTAGTGCTAAAGATACAAGATAAAAAAGCAGAGGCGCAAAAAGTAGCAGAAGAGGCTTTAAAAATAGCAACTCAACAAGGAAACGAAGAAGCGGTTCGAAAAATTTCGTATTTTTTACAGCAATTATAATAACGTTTAGCGTTTGGTTGATTTAAGTGTTTACGTTCTTATTCTGATTAATATTATTTGGCAATTAGAATCAACAACTGAATAAATCTATAAATTATATGAGTGTTTACTAGCCTTGAGTGTCGTTTGTAAGTTGTACAGGGCGACTAAAGCTTTGTTGTAATGAAATAAAGGTTTCTGTTCTTTGTATCCCGGCTATATTTTGAATTTTATCGTGTAGTACCTCTCGCAGATGCTTGGTATCACGGCAAATAATTCTTGCAAAAATACTATAAATGCCTGTTGTGTAATGTGCTTCTATCACTTCTGGAATAGCTTGTAGGTGCTTAGATACTTCGTCAAAAAGTGAACTTTTTTCTAAGTAAATACCCAAAAATGCGCCGATGTCATAGCCGAGTTTACTATAATCAATATTAAGTGTGGCGCCTTCTACTACGCCTAGTGCTTCTAATTTTTTCATACGCACATGCACTGTACCACCTGATACATACAGGCGTTTTGCTATATCCGTGTAAGGTTGTTTAGCATCTGCTAACAATTCCATAATGATTTGAATATCTAAATCATCTATTTCTGCAATTTTCATAAATTTATTTTATTTAGTAAATATAGCATTTATAGTCCATAGATATATCATTATCGAATGTACTAAAAAAATTATACTAGTTCTTTTGATGAATCGTTATTTTACCAAATATCGTTTTAAATAGGTCGTTGAATGGTTAAAATGCTCGACTTACTCATTGCTCTTGCATGGTAGGTAAAATTACATTATCTTTACGATTATAAATTGTTTTCTCCTCACTTTAATAACGATTTGTATTATTGTCTTTTTCGCAATAATTTTAAATTATTAACTTTAATCAAAAAAAATTGGAGTAATGAAAATTTCCAAATCAATTAGTTTAATGTTTCTAGCCTTATTTTTATTTGGCTTTTACGCAAATGCACAAGAGTTTTCCAAAGAAGATAAAAAAAATTGGAAAAAGCAGGCGAAAGAATATAAAAATAATCCAGAGGCTTTGAAAGCAATGACGGAAAGGGTACAGATTCTAGAGACAGACCTTTCCAAAATAACTACGGAAGCTAGACAACTTCGCCAGACTGTCAACTCTTTAGAGATTGAGAAAAGCCAGAAAGACAGTAGGATTGCTGGTTTGGAGAATCAAGTTAGAGACTTGACCGAGCAACTTACCGCTGCTAGAACGGAGTTGTTACAACGTGAAAGTCGCCCTGCTAGAGAAGTAGTTACAGAGCGAGGCAGCACAGTTATAGCAATTCCAGATATGTCAGGTATCGTCTTTAGAGTACAACTAGGAGCTTTTAAAAAGCGACAAGTAAATGGTGCTTTGACTACAGATCCTAACCTTTTAGTAGAAGATGAAAATGGTTTGCAACGTGTGACAATTGGTCATTTTAGAGAGTTTGAAAAAGCGAAAGAATTGCGAGACCATATTGTGGCTATGGGGGTGAAAGGTGCATGGGTAGTACCTTATAAAAATGGTGAGCGTATCAGTTTGAAAGAAGCTATGAAAGGTTAATTTATTGAAGTATTTATTTGTTGAGTTGTTGTTTATAGTGGTTGAATAATTAATAACTATTAAATCAATTACTCAACAAATAAATATTTAATGTAGTTATATCACAATTTTACCCAATCTGCTGGATTTAAGCGTTGTTTTTCCTTCCAGATTTCAAAATGTAACTCACTTTTTTGGCTGCTTACTACGCCAATAACTTGACCAGCCTTTACAAAATCGCCTTTATTTACTGAAACTGTCTCCAAATTAGAATAGACGGTATAGTAATTTCCATGCGATAAAATAACAGTATTTTGGTAGCTCGATACGAACTGCTTACTTAATACTTTGCCCTGATACACAGCGCGTACTGCATTGTTGCTATTGGCTTGAATGTTAATCCCGTTGTTAAAAGTTTCTACGTTTGGATAGGACGGATGAGGATGTACGCCAAAGGTTTTAGTAATTACTCCGCCATCTATGGGCGACGGTAATTTTCCTAGCATCGCTCGAAAATCTGAACTCTCTGCTGCTGTGGCTGCGCTTGATTCTTCGGCACGGCGTTTTGTTTCTGCCAAAATAATTCTTTCAATAGCAGCATCTAACTCCTTGCGTTTTTTTTCCGCAGTTTCTAAGGATTGTGCAAGTTTTGTTTCATGCGATTTGAGCTTGCCTAAAAGGATATTTTTATCTTTTAGCTCTGTATTAAGTAGGGCTTGTTGTTGCTTATTTTCTTCAATTAGTTTTTCTTTTTCCAACCTACCTTGTTGTAGTAGGTTAACCTTATTTTCTAGTGTTCGCTTAGTTTCATAAATAAGGCGTTCCTGCTTTTTTCGATATTGATCATATTGCTTAAGATAGCGCCAGCGCCGTGCAGCGTCATTAAAACTTTGCGCAGAAAGGAAAAATAACCAGTGGTTATCGTTCAACTTCTGCCGATAGGCTTGCCTAAGCATAGCACTGTATTCTTGATGTAATCGTTCAATATCTTCTTCCAAAGAATTGATAACCAGTTCTGTACGTTGAATACTTTTATTAATGTAGCTAATTTCCTGTTCCAAAGTAGCAATAAGCGCTTGGCGTTTTTCCACCCTTCTTTTTATAACAAGATATTGCTCAAGAATAGAGGTTTTATTTTGTTTAGCTTGAGCCAACTGACTGTTTGTAGCTTCAATTTCTTTTATTAAACGTTGCCGTTGATATTCCAACTCCGTAGCAGTTTGTGCCGCAATCGGATGATATAAAAAAACTAAGAGTGCTCCTAGAGCAACAGTAATAAAAAGACTATTGCTCCATTTTTTTGTAGTGTTTCGGTATCTCAAATCGAATTGCTTTTGGTTGATTTAATTCAATAGATGTAAATTCTATATCAATTTGGATTTTTCCGACTTCGGGGCTTACTACATTCATTTTTCTTGAATGTGCAAATAGCTGATTATCAGTTAAAGGTTTATAATTATCAAAACTCATCTCTACGGCTTGTTTTTTACCTTCGTCCTCTAAATCTATCTTACTTAAACGCTTAGTTAGCTTTTCTAGCCAAAAGCTGTTACTGCGTTGACCTGTTGCCATCAAGCGATAATAGTTTTCTTCCTCTTTAAAAATCAAATCAGTGTTGGAAAAAAAGATTGGGTTACCCAATAAAAGTGCTTGAAAGCTACCTAAACTGGCTGGCAAGCTATACATTTTGCTCAAAAAATTTAAGTCTGCCACTGCATACTGCTGGTTAAACCTATCCACAAAATAAACGGAATCTTGCGTTACTTGCAACCTTGCTACTTCGAGACCTAATTTTCGCACACTCATCCAAACAAGACTATCTTTTGCCATGCGTATGTGTGCAGTTGCCCCTTGCGACATGTAGCCATCGTTATAATTGACTTTTACTTTTGCATCCATCCAATCAGCGCGAACTTGATTTTTAATCAAAGTTTGTTTTAAATTTTCTGCGGTAATGACTTCTTTTTCTTCTAATATTTTTTTCGATTTGCAAGCACTTAATCCAAATAATAGCATTAGACTAACAAAAACAGGATAACATGTAAAAGACTGTAAAAAAATATTGATAAATTGGCTCATTATAAAGTTTTTCTAAAAAAGTTGGATGAAAATAAAATCATTTTGATTGTTCTTGGCTTAATTTTAATTGGTTGTTAATATTAATTTGTAGTTGTACGTTACCGCCTGCCATTAATAGTGCTTCTTCCAACACTTCTACTGCTTGTTTATATTTGCCCAACTGGTGCAAGGCAATTCCATTTAAAAAATAAATTTGTGCTTGATTTGGAAATATGTCTATCGCACTAGACGATGCTTTGGCAAGTTGGTCATATTTTTTTTGTACCAAATAAATCTCCAGTAACTGCTCCCAAACCGCATAAACCGTTTCGTCTAATTCAATAGTGCGTTCGTAATTTTTTTGTGCTTCCTCTATTTGTCCACTGTAATACAATAGGTCGGCATGAGCAGCAAAAGCTTTCGCTTCGTTAGGGTGCACCTCAATTAAAATAGCAGAAAGTTGCAGCGCTTGAGCGGCTAAAGTATTGTTACTTGTTTGTGCAACCTGTTGAATGACAGGAATAAACTCTTTAATTTTTATATCAATGCCAACATTTGGATTTTCAAAAATAGTTTTGAACTTGGCCACTAGATTATTTTGTTCATTTCTATTGCCTCGAATAGCCAACAATGCTTTAGGGTCGTCTGGGGTAATTTTTAAAATACTTTCAAAAACAGTGTCTGCTTTTTTAAAATCACCAATATCAATATAAAAAGACGCCAAGAGATGTAAGTATTCCGTATCTTTTGGGAAGGCATCTACCAAGCGTTGTAACTCTGCTGCTGCTTTTTTATAATCCTTTATGGCAACATAAATAGCATGTTTTTGTAATACAATTTTAGGATTTAAACCAATTTGGCTTTCTAATTTTTCATATACTTTTATCACTTTTTCAGGCTGTGATAAATTAGCTAAACTTGCTGCCCATTTAAAATAATATGTCTCTTTAGTTGGATATTGAGTTACTAAACGCTCGTAAACATTTGCTGCTTTAGCATATTGTTCTTGCTTTTCATACAGCTCAGCTAAAAAGAGTGTGTACCAAACATTAGTGTTATTAAATTCAATTGCTTTTTGGATAGATTGCAGGCTTTCCTCATATTTTTTTTGGGCTAGATAGACTTGTGCCAAATCATATTGTGCTGCATCATTTCTGCGGTCTTGTGTAAGCACTTCTTTATAAAGTTGCTCTGCTTTTTCATAATTTTCGAGTAGCTTTTCTCGCTTGGCATCAATAAATATTCCTTCTATTTTAACTTGCTCATCGCTTATTCTACCATCTTGCGCTGCTGCTACCGCTACATTCAACAAGAAAAAAAATAATATCCAACGCATCATAGCATTTTTATTTTGATATTTTAGCACAAGTAAATACTTTCAATTTTGTTATGGTCGTGCTTTTCTCTCTTCTCAACGTGTAATTTAGACACTTTATTGAAAGCTAATTCTTTTATAAATGTTACTTTTGACTTACGAAAACATCCGAAATGAAAAAAGTATTGATTTTTAGTGGATTATTTTTAACGTTCTTAGGATTAAGTGCACAAAAAACACCCAAACAATTCAAGCTACCCGAAGTGCTAGAAGAAGCATCAGGCTTGTATGTGCAGGCAAGCGATAGCCTTTGGTGGATTAATGACAGTGGTAATGCTACTGAATTGTATCTAACCAATCAAAAAGGAAAATTGCAAGCTACTTTGCCCATTCCTGTCAAAAATATAGACTGGGAGGATTTAACTGCTGATGACAAAGGCAATATTTATATTGGTGAGTTTGGTAATAACAGAAATGCTAGAAAAAACCTAAAAATTTATGTTTTTCAACCTCAAACGCAGGCACTAGATTCTATTGAATTTGCTTATCCTGACCAAACGCTTTTTCCGCCTGCTGCCGAACAATCTAATTTTGATATGGAAGGTTTTTTTTGGTATCAGGATAGTTTGTACTTGTTTTCCAAAAATAGAATAGGTAAAGGCAATTATTTTACCAAACAATATGTAATTCCTGCACAAACTGGACAACAAAAAGTGATACTCCGAGATAGTATTTTGCTGCCTGAAAGAGTGGTAACTGCTGCTGCCATTAGCCCTGACAAACAACGGGTTGCTTTATTGAGTTATCATTATAAAATTAGAGGCAAAAAAATAAAAGTTCCTGCTTCTAAAGTCAGTATCTTTTTGCTAGATGGATTTGCTGGAAATGATTTTTTAAGCGGAAGCGTAACAGAGCAGAAAATACGTTTGTTTGCGCCTGTTTCGCAGTATGAATGCCTTGATTTTTTGGATAACAATACAGTGCTTATCGGTTCTGAAAAAACAGTGTTGTACAAACAAAAAGCAAAGCGTATTCGGTTAAAGCAGCGACCTATTTTGGATTAGTTGCTCAATGCCCATTTTGAATAATTTCAGCAAGGGCTTGTTGTAGTTTTTGCTGTTTTTGTTTTTTCTCCAATACGGTAGGTGGAGCTACACGCTCTTTGCAATCGGTTATGGCGCAACGCTCACAGGTTTTATTGATTTCCATTCTAGGAATTTCTGGGTCATTCCAAAATTTTATTTGCTCCCTTAACTCCTTGTTTATCAACAGTGCAATGGTAACACTAACATTTTTATTTGGAGAAGGATATGCGTTGCGCGCTATGGTTAGGCATAAATATTCATCACCAGTACCATGATATTCAATGCGTTGTGCATCTACCAACAAGATTTTATCTTTTCCATTTTGTAGTTGATATTGCTTAAGTTGTTGCAAGATATGTACAGCAATCCATCTTCGGCAGTAATGTTCGTTCATTTCATTGCGGTTAGCGTGGTTGCGGTCGCCTAAATGCAGGTCGCGGTCAATTTCAAACGTATCTTGATGTAAATTATGAATAAAGCGGATAAAAAAGAGTTTCTTTAGGTTAAAAAATTGAGGTAAAAGGCTAGTCAATCTATGGTAATACATTTCTGGTGAAGCCTTATGCTGGTGCATTATATTGAGAAATGCCTGTTTTTCCCAGATTGGCTTAGAAAAAAAATCTTTTACATCAGCGATAAATCGTTTTCGATTCAGCAGTAAAGCCGTAGAGAAATAAATAGCTTTAGAGTGGTTCAACACTTCTTGAAAAGAGTTGGGTCTTCTCACAGAAGAAGTATTGGCGCGTTCCTTTAGTTTTAAGTAATTGAAACCTAGTTCCTTACCAAACTGGAATGCACGCTGCATATCAGAAAGTTCACTATTGAGCAGCAATTTTTTATCCTTTGGAATGAATACTGAACGCAACACTTTCAAATCGGGATAAGTATCTAAACCATCCCTGACAATGACATAATGGAATTTTTCTTCCAGCAAACTCGCCAACTCTTCAGCAGAAAGTACGCTATTGGTGGATAAGCCAAAAGTAGTAGCAAATTGATCCACTTGTTGCTCTAATTCTTCAAAGTAATTGCTGTGCAACTCTAGGTAAGAACGCAATGCAGCAAAGTAAAAACTATCTTGCTGAACAGCGTAATTTCTTGAGAGGTCAATTAAAGTGGAAATAAAAGCACTCACCTGAGCAGGGGCATTGGCAATAATTTCAATAATTTTATTCAATTCAATTTGAAAAAGCTCCAGCGGTAAGTCATTCAAAAAATTGGATTGGAGTAATGCGCGCAATGGTTCTAACTTAGCGGGCAACTCAGTGGAGATAAGTGCTTCGTAATTTGTGCCAAGTGCTTCAGCAATGGCTTCAAGTTTATCTTCTTTAGGTGATTTTTTCCCCTTTTCAATTTCATTGAGATAGGAAACGGAAAGCCCCGCTTGCTTACCCAATTCAGTAAGCGAGAGATTTTTTTCTAACCGCAATTCTCGAACTTTAAGTCCAAGTATAATTTTATGATTTGCTTGCAATCGTTCATTCATATTAAGCCACAAAAATAGCGAAATTTCGCACTTTTATTGCACTTCATTAGGAACTTCTACGGAAACTGAAGGTAGTGTAGCTTTTACCCAATTAGTAAGTTGCACAAATTCAGCAACACTTAATTGCTCAGGTCGTTGCTGAAAAAAATTATCTTTCAATAATTCATCTTCTTTCAGCAATGATTTCATAGTGTTGCGCAGCATTTTTCGACGTTGACTGAACGATTGTTTCACTACGGTTCGAAATAGTTTCGGGTCGCAACCCAATTCCTGATTTTCTTTGCGGATTAAGCGAATCACGCCTGAAGTTACTTTGGGTGGAGGATTAAAATTACCTTTCTTCACTGTAAAAAGATAATGTGTATCGTAATAAGCCTGCACCAGTACGCTAATTACGCCATATTCTTTTGAGCCAGGTGGCGACACCACACGTGCTGCCATTTCTCGCTGAAACATCCCCACCAATTCTGGCACTTGATGGCGATATTCTAACATCTTAAAAAGGATTTGAGACGAAATATTGTATGGAAAATTCCCAATGATTGCAAATGGCTCTTGTTCTTTGAAGATTGTTTCCAGCTTGAGCCTAAGAAAATCTTTAAGCAGTAAATTGTCGCGCAGTTGAGGGTAGTATTCGTATAAATGTACGACCATATCTTCGTCAGCTTCAACAGCATGCAATTCATAGGGTTGCTCCAATAAATATTTGGTCAACATGCCCATACCTGGACCGACTTCTAACACTTTATTATACTGTGTGGTCAACGTCAAGCTATTGGCAATGCGCTCGGCAATGGCTTCGCTTGTTAAAAAATGCTGACCGTAGGACTTTTTGGCTTTCATTTTTTTATTTATTTTAGTGCCTAGATGCCTAAACACAAATACTTAATTTCGAGATACTCCTCAATACCATATTTTGAACCTTCTCTACCAATTCCGCTTTCTTTCATACCACCAAATGGCGCAACGGGTGTAGAAATTAATCCAGTATTGATGCCTATAATGCCGTATTCCAATGCTTCTGCTACACGCCAAACTCTGGATATATCTCGGCTGTAAAAGTAGGCAGCCAACCCGTAAGGGGTAGTATTGGCTAATGCAGTTACCTCTTGTTCTGTTTGAAATGTATAAATTGCAGCAACTGGTCCGAAAATCTCTTCTTCACTGATTGACATTTTAGGTGTTGCATGAGTAAGAACAGTTGGCTCATAAAAATTATTGAACTGCTCGTGTCTTTTTCCACCTATTAACACTCTTGCCCCTTTATCAAGTGCATCCGCCATGAGTCGTTCTACTTTCTGCATGGCTTTTTCATTAATCAGTGGTCCAATAGTAACACCTTCTTCCAAGCCGTTGCCCAATTTTTGCTGCTTCATGGCATCACTTAATCGCTCAACAAAAGCATCGTGTACTTTTGCTTGTACAAAAATCCGATTCGCGCAAACGCATGTTTGACCTGCATTTCTATATTTTGAAGCAATCGCTCCTTCTACGGCAAGGTCAATATCGGCATCATCAAAAACAATGAATGGCGCATTGCCCCCTAATTCTAAGGATACTTTCTTAACCGTACTGGCGCATTGTTGCAGCAGCAACTTGCCCACGGCGGTTGAACCGGTGAAAGAAAGTTTTTTAACTAATGGATGCGAACTTAAAACACGCCCCACCAAAGAAGCCTGATTGGTGGTAATGACGTTAAAGACTCCTGCTGGGATACCTGCTTGCTCCGCCAGTGCTGCCAATGCCAATGCCGAAAGTGGGGTTTCTTCTGAGGGCTTCAATACAACAGTGCAGCCAGCCGCTAATGCAGGAGCTACTTTTCTGGTAATCATGGCATTAGGGAAATTCCAAGGCGTAATGGCTGCCACTATTCCAATGGGTTGTTTGAGCGTAATGATGCGTTTATCTGCCGATGGGCTAGGAATAACATCACCATAGGTTCGTTTGGCTTCTTCGGCAAACCACTCTACAAAAGATGCACCATACAAGATTTCTCCTTTCGCTTCTTTCAGCGGTTTTCCTTGCTCCAGGGTGAGCAAATGAGCAAGTTCATCTGCATGAGTAATTTGCAAATCGTACCATTTTCTCAATAAATTGGAGCGATAGCTTGCCGTTTGTTTGCTCCAGTCTTCAAAAGCAACATGAGCAGCATCAACAGCTTGTAGCGTTTCCACTGCACCTAAGTTGGGTACGTTTCCTATTAATTCTTGATTAAACGGATTGTGAACGCTGAAAACGCTTCTATCAGCAGCGTCCAACCATTGACCATTAATATAAGATTTCTGCTTTATCCATTCGAGTAACATAAGGCTAAGATAGGTATAATTTTTAAGTTGTCCGTCTTAAAATTGAAATACCGTTTTGATTTTAAGTAGTTAAGATAAAAAATGTATAAATTAAATTGATATTTTTTCTAACTTTGATGTACCAAATATTCCTGATTACACTGCTTTTGCTTACCAAACAATTAAAAAACTACAAATTCATTTTTTTTATGAAAAATCAATGGTTACTTTTAGCATTAATCATTCCATTTATTCAAACAGCAACAGCACAATCACCTGACCAAAAAAATGCTTTATCTTTTAGTGGTAGCATTTTCGACTACTATTCTCTCTTTAACGAAAAGCCTTTACAAGCTGAGGGCAACACTACTTATGGATTGAAAATAGGCTATCATCGCAACTTGTTCGGACCAGTTAATTTGGAGCTACCACTAAGAATGAGCACGGTAAGAATCCCAACACCTAGCGACCCCGTGCGCCGCTTGTCGGATAATCTTTTTTTAGGTAGTTTGGATGCACTTCTTCAAATACAAGCCTTCAAGCCTACGGCTCGTCTTGTTCCTTTCCTAAGTGGTGGTGTCGGTGGTGTTTACACCGAAGACATTGACTTTGATATTCAATTTCCAGTAGGTGCAGGTTTGGAAATTAAACTTGCCAACAATTTTTATATTCATGCGCGTTCTGATTATCGTTTTTCGAGCAACGATATTCCTTCAACCAGCAAAAAATTAGATAACCTCAATCATAATATTGGGGTGAAAGTCCTTCTGGGAAAGCCCAAACAAAAGCAAGACCAAAAAGATACAGATGGTGATGGTGTGCCAGATTTGGTGGACGAATGTCCTCTTGAGAAAGGTACTTTAGCCACAAAAGGCTGCCCTGATACGGACGGCGATGGCATCGCAGATAAAAATGATGAATGCCCAACGCAGGCGGGTTTAGCACGTTTCAACGGTTGCCCCGATAGCGATGGCGACGGCGTTCCAGACCCTAAAGACGATTGCCCTGATGAAGCAGGGACGATTGCACTTCGAGGTTGTCCTGACCGCGACGGCGATGGCGTTGCAGACAAAGACGATGAGTGTCCTAATGAATTTGGGTTGGTCGCTTTAAATGGCTGCCCTGACCGCGATGGCGATGGCGTTGCAGATTACAAAGATAACTGCCCTGATGAATTTGGTTCTGCAAGTAATAACGGCTGCCCACTAGAGGAAATTCGACAAGAGGATAAGGCAACCTTAGATTTTGCCACCAAGAATATTGAGTTTGAAATCAACAGTTCTTATTTTAAACCTACTGCTTTCGCTATTTTGGATAGGGTGGTGGATATTTTGCAACGCTATCCTCAATATCATGTCAAAATTGATGGACACACGGACAATGTTGGCGAAGCTAATTATAATCAATGGCTATCTGAGCGTAGAGCGCAACGCTGCTATGAGTATTTTATCAGTAAAGGTATTGCGCCTTCGCGGATGCAATACAAAGGTTATGGACAGACACGCCCGATTGCTACTAACAATAGCGAAGCAGGTAGAAAATTGAATAGAAGAGTAGAGTTTAATCTATATTTGCCATAAAATTGAAGTGTTTAAAAGTGCTTAAAAACACTCTTGAAGAAGATAGCTTATGAATTTATTTATGGGCTATCTCCTTCAAATCCTCTACAATACTGTACGAAATATCAATTCTTAAAACTTCCGTTATCACTTTCTGTGTTTCTTTAGGTACAATTTTCTAAAATCCTTTAGTTTTGCGCACAGCAAAAATTTGTATCAAACCAATAAAAGTTATTTATGCTTCAACTCAATTTTATTCAGGAAAATAGAGACCTAGTTATTGCGGGATTGCGCAAGAGAAACTACAAGGAGGAAGATATTATCATAGTGGATAAAGTGATTTCATTGGATGACCAGCGCAAGAAATCCCAATCAGAACTGGATGAATTGAAAGCAGAAAGTAATCGTTTGGCAAAAGAAATTGGCAATTTATTCAAGCAAGGAAAAGCGCAAGAGGCAGATGCCATGAAAGCAAATGTGGCAGACATCAAAAACAAAATCAAGGAGTTGGAGGATGGTTTCAAGGAAAACCAAGAGCAATTAAGTAATTTGATGTACCAAATTCCAAATATCCCACATGCTTCTGTGCCGATGGGTAAAAGTGCAGAAGACAATGAGGTGTTCAAAGACTGGACTACTGCTCTGCCTACATTGCCTGAAAATGCGCTTCCACATTGGGAATTGGCTAAAAAATATCAACTTTTTGACTTGGAATTGGGCGTAAAAATAACGGGTTCTGGCTTTCCTGTGTATAGAGGAAAAGGTGCAAAATTGCAGCGTGCTTTAATTAGTTTTTTCTTAGATGAAGCCTCCAAGGCAGGCTATGAAGAAATACTACCTCCGCACTTAGTGAATGAGGATTCCGCTAGAGCAACTGGGCAACTTCCTGATAAAGAAGGGCAAATGTATTACTGCGAAAAAGATGACCTTTATTTGATTCCCACAGCAGAAGTACCTGTGACTAATATCTATCGCGACGTCATATTAAACGAAAATGATTTACCGGTCAAGTTGACAGGTTATACGCCTTGCTTTAGAAGAGAAGCAGGTTCATATGGTGCAGATGTGCGTGGTTTAAATCGGGTGCATCAATTCGATAAAGTAGAAATTGTGCGCATTGAACATCCAGCGCAATCCTATAAAGCATTAAACGAAATGCTGAAACATGTTGAAAAATTGCTAAAAAAGTTAGAACTTCCTTATAGAATTTTACGTCTTTGTGGAGGGGATATGGGATTTACTTCTGCTTTGACATATGATTTTGAAGTATATTCCACAGCGCAAAAACGATGGTTGGAAGTCAGTTCAGTATCCAATTTTGAAACGTATCAATCTAATCGCTTGAAGTTGCGATTCAAAGATGGCAAGAAAAACACTTTGGCACACACTTTGAACGGTAGTGCTTTAGCGTTGGCAAGGATAGTAGCTGCCTTGCTTGAAAACAACCAAACTTCGGAAGGTATTGTTATACCCAAAGCACTAAGGAAATATACTAAATTTGATATTATTAACTAAAGAATCATTAATTAAACTAAGCAATTATGGAGCAATTTATGTCAAGTTACATGGGGTACATCGTTCTAACAGGTATAGCCACTGTGATTGGAATGATTGTGCAAGGAAGATTAAAAGCTAAATTTCAAAAATACAGCCAAATTCCTATTAGTTCTGGAATGACAGGAAGAGATGTTGCAGAAGCCATGTTAAGACACTATGGCGTTGGCGGTGTAAAAATTGAGCAAGGTCAAGGAATGTTGACCGATCACTACAATCCAATGAGCAAAACGGTAAGTCTTAGCCCTGCTATTTATGGTGGACGAAGCATCATGGCGGCGGCAGTTGCGGCGCATGAGTGTGGACACGCAGTACAGCACGCTACGGCATATCCAATGCTACAAATGCGCTCTAATCTTGTACCGATTGTACAGATTGCATCAGGTTTACAGCAATATTTACTAATTGCTATTTTTATGTTCTCTATGAATAATCCCACTTTGTTACTTGTTGCTATTGGTGTTTTTGGGGTAACTACACTCTTTGCTTTGGTTACACTTCCCGTAGAATTTGATGCGAGCAACAGAGCATTAGTTTGGTTAAAACAAACAGGAACAACAAGAGGACAAGAATATGACGGTGCAAAAGATGCGCTAAAATGGGCAGCTATGACTTATGTAGCAGCAGCATTAGCAGCATTAATATCGTTAGTGTATTTGATTATGCGTTACATGTCAACTAGAGATTAATGCTTATTTAGAGGATAGGTATTTTCAAAATGCTTATCCTCTTTCTTGAGTATATTTTTTGTAATTTACCATCAGTTATACTTTATTTATTTACAACTCAAACAGTTATGGAAGATATCGAACTTATTATTGAGACGACCAAAGAAGGAATGAGTGAAGCCACAGAGCGTTTGGCAAGAGAATTAGGCAAAATCAGTACAGGCAAAGCTACACCGGCAATGTTGGACAATATTCGCCCAGAATATTATGGTACATCAACGCCACTGGCACAAGTAGCCAACGTAACAACTGCTGACGCTAGAACGCTTATCATTCAGCCTTGGGAGAAATCAATGATCGGTCCTATTGAACGAGCTATTTTTGAAGCTAATCTAGGATTTACGCCTCAAAATGATGGTCAAATTATTCGTATCAATATTCCACCATTGACACAAGAGCGTAGAAAGGAGTTTGTAAAACGCGCAAAGGCACTAGGAGAGGAAGCTCGCGTAAGCATTCGCAATGCGCGTAGGGATGCAATGGAAGAAATCAAAAAAGCAGTAAAGGATGGCTTTCCAGAGGATTTAGGAAAACGCAAAGAAGCCGAAGTTCAAGAAATGACGACTACCTTTACGGAGCGAGTAGAGCGACTACTCGAAGTGAAAGAAAAAGATATTATGACGGTTTAAAGCCGTTGAAAATAGGTGTAGCCCACGAATTAGCTCGTAGGCTACACGCATATTATTCAACTAAAGAAAATTATTTATTTCCAGCCTCTTCCTTTTGCTCTGGCTTTCTGAACCACAGCGTTTGAGCTTCATTTTTTGGCTCAAATTCTTCTGGGATAAATACTTTCACCTGCACCCACTCTTGTATGGAACGCTCCACGCGGTTGCCTTCAATGCTGCGCGTTACTTTTACCGTTGGACGAATTTGCATTTTGGAAAAAATAGACAAGGTATTGTTCAGGCGTTGTAATTGTGTGGAATCGTACATGGCGCGCGCTTCTGCATAGACGAGTGAATCTGTTGAAGCAACTGGCGTTTTGGCTGCATTGGGGCTAGCAGCTAATACTTCATAGCGACCGTCTTTAACGAATTGAGTGAAAATACTGGCGCTGGCATCCAATAGCTCAATGGCAGTTTCGGTCATCACTACGTTGCCTGACCAAGTTTGGTAAGTTACTTCGCCAGAAATTTTAAATTCAATAGCCATAGTGCTATCTGTAAGCTCAAACGTCTTGTGGATTACTTTGCGATATTGCGCACTTACATTCATTTGTGCCAAAAGAAAAACAGATAAGAAGAACGCTCTGAAAGCCATATTGCCTTTTTAAATTTAGTAATTGATGGTAAAAGCAAGCGCACGCTATTTTGCGTACTACTACTTTGACTAGCTAAAACGTTCAATCGGCAAAATAATTATGCTTCTGTATGAACGACCTTCCACGAACTTGAATAAATAGTTGGGAAAGGTCGTAGCAAAACGCTTTAAAATAGCAATAAAATCAAAAACGTATTGAGCGTAATGTTAACTACTGCTTTATCACTTTGCCTACAAAGGTGCTATGGTTCTCCAAATCTACCACACGCACAAAGTACATCCCAGCAGCAGCATGTTCCAAAGAAAACGTAGTCCATCCAAGCGTGATGAATTGTCTGTGGACTTCTTTACCATTCATATCAAATACTTGGCATAGATATTCGCCATTGTCTTGTATTTCTATTTGGATTTCATGGTAAGCAATTGTGGGATATATTTTTATGCCCTGAAGTGTAGGTAGGTTGTTGGTGTTTACTGTTCCTCTTTCAAGATTACATGATGAAGTTGGAAAGAGGGAAGTTTTATACAATACCGTATTTTTTTCATAATAACATTCAAGAAATTCAAAACCAGCAGTAAAAAATACGCCATAAGGATGAAAAGTCCAAGATTCACTCCCTATTCCTTCGATCCAATTTACTCGAGGATAATCGCTAGGCAGGTAAGGTTGACTCAAGGTTAGTCGCTTTCGTTTAGTCCCATTAATTAGTTCGATAGAGTCAACAGCAACTACAACAAATTCAATGTCTCCAGAGTAAGTATAAGTGATAGTATCTCCAACCAAAAGATCGAAATCGTAAAAAAGCTCATCTTCGCCATTGGGATATCGTTGATATACTTTGCTCCCTTCTTGCCTGTACCAAGTATCAGTAGAATATAATTCTGTGAAAGTAGTATCGAATGTTGAATAAAGTTGATAGTATATCCCTTTTTCTGTAACCAAACTATCAGTAGGTTTAAAAAAGTAAGCTGCGACACCAACACTAGTTCCAAAATCAGAACCAACATGCCAGCGATTATTAAAATTAACAAACGATTGTCCAAATACAATATTTACATTGCTCAAAAGGATAATTAAAATTAAATAGCCAAGTGTAATTGATTTTTTCATAACACAATGATAGTTTTAAAATTCAACACCAGTTTTTTACTAAACTGGTGTTGAATCTCTCTAAAATAAAAATTTAATATTTAATAATTGGAATGACTTTATTCCAGTTTTCACTGGTGACTTTTAAGGAGTAGTAACCAGAAGCATATTCTTTGGTATCAAGCATTAAATCACTTCCGTTTCGTTGTTGGGATTGTCGGCGGTTCTAGGATTACCCGTTCTAACTCTACCAGTAGTAACTACCTCTATCTGAGCAATAGCACTATTCATAGAGACTAACATTAACATAGAGAGCACCCCTAAAAGAAATTGCGTTGAATTGCGTTTTCATACAAATAAGAAAGTTATGGTTAAAAAATAAATTATCCAATAAAGATTCAAGCAGTCTATTCTAAAAAGATAGACCACCAAATAGTGTAATAAGGTTGAGTAGAGGAAAAGCTAGAAATTATTTACAAAACAATATTGCTTCAAATCCGCTAGAAAGTCAATAGCTGAAGCGTTAAAGTTTATCCTTTAACATTTCAGCCCTGTGGATAAGGTGAAGTAGTGCTTCAGGTGCGCACATTACCATTTTGACTAAGCAAGCAGCCAACCAATCAAATCAGCCTTTTCACCGTCGTTTGGGCATTTAAGTTCGTATCGCTCAATAAGTTAATGCCTGGTTGCTTTCCAATTTCGAGACTTCCTAGATCATTTTCAAAACCTAGAGCCGATGCACCATTTAAGGTTGCCCATTGCAAAATAGTATCAAAAGGCAAGTAAGACTGATATTTTTTGATAGTGGTCATTTCGTCTAAAATGCAAAGTTGCCAGTTGGACGTTAAACTATCTGTGCCGATGGTTAGGTGGGCGTTAGTATCCAAAAAATATCGGTAATTGGGCAAGCGATTTTCAATATATAAATTAGCGTTAGGGCAAGTTGCCCAATAGACTTGCTTATTCCACGCTTGCGCCGCTTGAATGTCCTCCACCGTCGTCATCGTGTTATGCACAAAAAGGGTTCTTTGAGTAGCATCCATATGTTGCAAAGCATAATGGATGGATGTTTTCTTTGTGGGCGCAAAAGCATCAATCGGGATATTGAAATCCTTGTAAAAGTCAAGAAAACCCCCTGTTTTAGTCAAGAAAAAGTCGTTTTCATGCACAGTTTCTTGATTGTGAATACTCACCGTTACCCCTTGTCTGTTGGCTTCATTAATTTGCTGAAACAGCGATTTTGACACAGTGTAAGGCGCATGCGGCACCATACTTTTTCGATTGCCGTTCAGGTCGCTTTGCTCGTCGAATACGGCTTTGTAGTGCTGAAAAGTGTTTTCGGCATTGGCATCTTGTAAAAAATCAAACATTTCCACAAAAGAGTAATATCGAATAGGGCTGTTGTCTTTCGTTATTTTCGTGTCGCTTTTGTTACAAATATCCCCTACGGCGACAATGCCGTTGTTCCACATTTCGCGGTCGGCATTGATGATGGCTTCTTGTATTGCTTCTTCTGAAACATTGCGGTATTTCACCACCGTTTGCAAAAAAGGCAGCAAGCCCACGCCCGTAGGCGCAACGCCTTTCATGTGCGATAGCTCTAAGTGGCAATGGGTATTTATAAATCCTGGAATAAGTACGCCGCTATACATCTCCAAACTAGAGAGGTCGTGTGCAGAACGCTCTGTGATGTCTATGATTTTTCCTGCATCATCAAGTACAATAACACCTTTTTCTATCGGTGCTTGCGCGACAGGAAATATTTTATCTGCTGTTATTTTTCTCATGTTTGGATTTTTTTATTGCGCTGCAAATAACGTGCTTTTTGATTACTTATTAAACACGATAAGCCAGACGAAATAGATTGTTTTTTGTAAAATACCTTTAATTTAGCCCTTGATTTTAGATTTAATTTTTTGAAAGGATAAAAAATATCAATGAATATGCGCTTTGTAATGATTTTTATGCTGTGTTTCTGCACTCAATTTTTGACGGCACAAACGAGTTTTAAAGTGTTGAGCTATAACGTTGGCGAAGGAATAGGCAAGGATAAAATAAAAATTAAGGAATTTCAAACTTGGATGAAAACGCAAAATGTGGACGTTGCAGCGTTTCAAGATATTCAAAAAACGGACGTAACACAACTGGCTAAAATAGCTAAAAAATGGAAACATCCTCATGTTGAGGTACTTACACTGGGCGATGCTTCCTTTGCCATCACATCAAAAACTTCATTAAGCAATGTCAAGAAAGATGAATTTTTAATGGCAACTGTTAATGGTATCAACATTTACGCTGTGGATATCAACCAAGATAGTATTGATTTTCGCATAGATGCAGCTAAAAGTTTGTCTCAAAAAATAAACCCTCAAGGTAAAACTTTAGTCGTAGGTCGCTTGAAAGGCTATGCTCCTGCGGATAGCGTGCTGTACAATCAACGATTTCGCATGATTCCAATTGATATGCGTGGCGATAAAAAAGTCTTTCAACAGTTGGCTACTTATCAGCGACCAGAATATTATATGGTTTTGAGAAATGTAATGAAATTAGGTTTGGAAGACTTAGGTAAAAAAGTCAATAAAGACAACAATGCCATACAAAGCACTTACCCAACAAAAACATTTGGTGGCGAAATGCCCGCTTACAATACTTTTCGCTATGATTACGCCTTAGCCAGTGCAGCGCTATCCGCACAATGCAAAAGTGTGGAAGTGATAAAAGATAAAGCTACGGACTATAAATCAGCACATTATCCTATACTAATTATCTTTGAATTGAATTAAACTACGCTCTATGTCGCACATACTGAATAAGCTATTTGAGGAAGTTCGTCCTTTTGCTAGAAGGATACGCCGAAAAGAAAAAGAAAATTTCTTAGCTTATGCCGAGCAAGAACTAAAAAGTTCAGGTTTTGCCACTAACCGCTTGGAAAAGCAAGGAAAATTTTTCGGTCTTTTTCCTGTGAAAAGTGTCAATTTAGAAACAACTGCTACCGAACCCGAATACATTATCTTGGCACATTATGACACGCCAACTATTATTCCATTTTGGATTGAACCTTTGGTTCGCCTTATTGGGCATACGCGCCAAGTAGTGCTTTCTTTAGCATTGTTAGCTATAATATTGATTTTCAGTTTTTTACCCGGTGTGTTGGGTTGGTTGGCTATTTTGTTGTATGTTTCTTTACTGCTTTTTTTTGTGCCTAATCCCAAAAACTACAACGACAACACCAGTGGCGTTTTGGGCTTGCTTTACTTGGCAAAACAAGTTGGCGCAAGTGCGGAATATCGCAACAAAGTTAAATTCGTATTAGTGGACAATGAAGAACTTTTCTTGATGGGGGCAGACCATTTGCGCGATATGTGGCGAGCACAAGGGTTTGACTATAAAAAAGCACAAATTATTTCTCTCGATTGTATTGGTTGGGGCGAAATACCTACTATTGTGCGCAATGGAAAATCAGCATTGGGCGAAGCATTGGTCAATATCTTTCAGAAAAAAGATGAGAAATCGCAGTTAATCAATATGGGGATGATTCCGTTAAACGACAACTATATTTTTAAGAATCAAGGAGCTGTTGTCGTTACTATGATGAATCCTACGCAGTGGAAGGGCGGTTTCTACATTAAAAATATCCATTCCCCATTAGACAACAAATTGGATGTCAATAAAATTGCTTGGGTAGGGGATAGGGTAACAGAATACATGATAGCCAGCAAGGTGTAAAAACTTGTTTATTCGGTTTTTACAGCAATGGCAATGCCGTTACTGTCCATGTTGTATTGTACTTTTTCTTCTGGCTTTAATTGATTAATAGCCATTACTGCTTGTTCGGGAAGGGCACAGCGCAAGCAAATGTCTTGTACTTCAGCCATACTGAAATCAAAGCTGTTTAGTGTGATTGGTGGGATAGTATTCACATTATAAAAATTGGTAATAAACTGATGAATAGATGCCTTGTCGGGATAGGAAACTTCTTGAATTAAGTCCACCCGTCCTTTTCTAGTCAAGGCTTTATCTAGCACTTCAATTCTATTGGTCGTCATCACTACAATTAAATCGCTCCTGCTATCTGTGCCGTCCAAGCAGGAAAGCAGGGTGTTTAGCTTTACGCCTTTTGCCTCTTTGTCGTCTCTTCCGTTGATACAAATGTCCACGTCGTCTAGTAATAGCAAAGCATTTGCGCCCATAGAACTAAAAGCCACTTTGAAGTCATTGTCGGTGATGCCGCCTAAACTTAGTGTGTATAGCACCCGACCTGTGTATTTGGCTAAGGCTTTTCCAAAACTCGTTTTACCGCTGCCTGGTCTGCCATACAATAATAGCCCAAAATACCATTCAATTCCTCTGCTGATGTATAGTTCTTTTGAAGCGGAAAATTGGTCAATTCGCTTTAAGATATTATCCTTTTCGGGGAAGAAAATTTTAGAAACTTGCTTATTGGTGCGTATCAAATCAGACTGCCAGTAATTGTCTTCAAAATAATAGCGTTTCAAACTTTCTGCATCATCTCTGATAATGTAGTTCAATGCTTCTTCCAGCAACTTGTTAATTTGTTGCTTTGCTAAGAAACCTGAGAGCGAAATACGCCCCATGAATGCAGTCGTGAAGTTTTCTGCATTTTCAAGTTTTTCTCGTTCTTTTTGAACTTTAATAAACGTAAGTCCTCGTCTAATAATAATGAAATCGGAGTAATGGCGCAATTTGATGTTGTCATCCGTGTTGTATCTACTGGCTTGCCAACTATCGCCATGCCGCTCGGAAAGAAAAGCCTCTACCCGTCTCAATTTGTTTGGATACTGGTCGCTAATCAGTTTAGAAACCAAGGTGTAAAGTTCATCGCTTTGCTCAATAGTAGCATTATAAATAAATAAACGCTCAATGCGTCGTCCTAAGAACTTAGAAAAGGCTTGAAAAGTACGTAAAAGACCATAGACAACGGCGGAAATGACTCCAGCAACCGCAAAGTCATTTTCAAAAAACTGATTATTGTTAAAATAATCTTGAAATTGTTGTAGTATATTTTGAATCATCTTGCTTGGGCAATAAATGGTTGAATATTGTACGTTCTAAGTAGAGTTAACATGGTCAACAAACAGCGAATAGAGAAAAGTTCCCACAAAAGCACTAACAATATAAAATGGAGCGTATTTACCTTTTTTCTCTCTTTCTTTTGCTTGCATCACTAAAAAAATTGTAATATTACGTTTAATTCAATAATCAAAACCAATCGGCTTTCAGCCTTTTTTATTGACAAAAATAAGTTCACCTGAATAATGCGTATTGAAGGAATTATCGCTTTTTTATGTTTTATCGTTTTTGCTGCGCTAACTATTACGGACGAGTATCCAAAAGACTACTTTCGCTCGCCCGTGCAGCACGAAATGAGGCTTTCTGGTACGTTTGGCGAACTTCGTCCCAATCATTTTCACTCTGGCATTGATGTAAAATCGGTTAAAGGTGGTGAAGGCGATGCTATTGTCGCTGCTGCCGATGGTTACATTGCACGCATTTCAGAGAGTGGCTCAGGCTACGGCAAAGCACTTTATATTGCTCATCCTAATGGATATACCACTGTTTATGCGCATTTGCGCACCTATGCGCCACAAATTAATGAATATGTGAAATCCCAACAATATGCCCGAAAAAGTTTTGCGCTTAATTTATTGCTTGAGCCAGAAATATTTCCCGTTAAGAAAGGAGAAAAAATTGCTGAAATGGGCAATACAGGCAGTTCTGGTGGTCCGCATTTGCACTTTGAAATTCGAGATACCAAAACAGAAGAACCAATTAATCCACTGCTGTTTGGCTTGAAAGTTCAAGATACGCAATCCCCAAGAATGCACCAAGTGCGTATCTATCAACTTAACGATAATAGAGAAACACAAATTGCCAACAGCTACGACTTAGTCGCAGCGGGAGGTGGATACACTTTGAAAAACAGAACGATAGAAGTACCCGCTCAAAAAGTAGGTATTGCCTTGAAAACTTACGACCACATGGACGGCGTAACCAACTGGAACGGCGTTTATTCGATTGCTATGTATAAGAACGACTCGTTGGTGTATCAATTTCGAGCTAGCCGATTTTCCTTTGACCAAACGCGCTACATGAACGCACATGTGGACTACGAAGAAAAAATAACCAGAAGAAGCTATCTCAATCGCTGCTACACCTTGCCCGGCAACCAACTGACTAGCCTTTATGATAAAGTAGTGAACAACGGGGTAATTGAATTAGCACCTGATGAAACAGCGCGTATTACTTTGGTCAGTAAAGATGTAAAAGGAAATGAAACCAAAGCGCAGTTCTTTTTGCGCCAAAAGGGAACACTCATAGAAAAACAAAAAACATATAATTATTTCCTACCTTATGACGACGAAAGCATCATTGACAATGGGTTGTTGTACCTGTACTTTCCAAAAGGTTGCTTTTACGAAAATCTTTACCTGAATTATCACATTGCCGATGAAGCGTCGGACAATCTTTTTTCTGCCATTCATCAAATTAGCAATTATAAAACACCTGTGCAGCAATATTTTGATGTGGCGTTGCAAGCTATTAATTTACCTGACGAATTGAAAAACAAAGCCTTTGTAGCCTATTGTAGCGCAAGTGGCAGCATCACCAATGTAGGGGCAACATGGAAAAACAACCGCCTTTGGGGCAAATCCAGAACATTGGGGAACTATTGCATTATGGTGGATACCATTGCGCCTAGTGTTAAAATTATTGATTTCCAAGAAGATATGCGTAAAAAAAGCCAAATGGCGTTCAGCATTAGGGATAACTTTGTTACTGATGGCGATGCAAAACCCCTTTCTTTTTCCGCCACAGTGGACGGCGAATGGATATTAATGGAATACGATGCCAAAACCGCTCGACTTTTTCATCGCTTCGATGGCAGCATTCAAGCAGGTCAGCATCAACTTCGCCTCGAAGTAGTGGATGCAATGGGCAATAAACGTATTTTAGAACGAAATTTTATTCGGTGATGGTATAATTCGTGCTTATCCGCAACATCCGTCTCATCCGTGTTCCAAAGAAATAGTACGCAGAGGAGTCAACATTTCTCCCATTCGTTAACTTCAGGTCATTTTATTTGTTAACTCGTCCAATAAATAGGATGTCATTTGGCGAAAGTTTATAACTTAGATGACTGATTTTTCATTAGAAAAGTAAGTCAATCCATAAAAAATTGTTATT
Source organism: uncultured Saprospiraceae bacterium (assembly GCA_937944245.1). Lineage (GTDB taxonomy): Bacteria > Bacteroidota > Bacteroidia > Chitinophagales > Saprospiraceae > JAAUTG01. The sequence goes on from CALDYY010000008.1 coordinate 45,035, forward strand.
TAAAAAACAATCTAAAACAATGAAATATTTTTCACAACTCTTGTTTCTATGCTTAGGCATTGGTATGATTATTTTTGCTAGTCAAGGCACAAAAGAAAAGTCCCTTCACACGACTAAAAAATTGCCTAAAGATTTGCGCATCGAGCACGCTTTGGCGGATAATGTTGAGCGCACCAAAGACCCTGCACTAGGCTATCCACCCATCGAACGCTTGACGGCGGCGATACACCAGACCAAGCAATTACAAAAGCAGATGCAGTTGCAAAAAAACAAATTTGTCAATGCACGCTTTCGCGAGCGCGGACCGAATAATATTGGTGGTCGCACAAGAACCATTTTGATTGATGAAAACGACCCAAGTAGAAAAACTATTTTTGCAGGTGGCGTAACGGGCGGACTTTGGCGCACCAACGACATCACCGCCGCCAATCCAAATTGGCAAATTGTGGATGATTACTTGGACAACCTTTCCGTAGGTGCTTTAGCGCAAGACCCCAACAATCCACAAATTATGTTCATGGGAACAGGGGAAGGCTATGGTAGTATTGCTGTTGGGCTAGGTATTTTTCGCTCAGAAGATGGAGGTAACACTTGGGCGTTGCTAGCTTCCACAACCGATGGGCGATTCCGATTCACGCGCTCGCTATTGGTGCATCCATCGGGCGAGGTGTATGCAGGCACTTCCACGGGTTTGTACAAATCCAACAATAGTGGACAAACTTGGCAAAGGGTGCTTGGCAGTGGCGATATTTACGATATTGTTTACATCAAAGCCAACAATACAATATATGTATCTTCCAGCAATGCTGTTTTTAGTTCAATAGCTGGGGACAATAATACTTGGAACGATTTGAGTAGAGGTATGAACTATCCTAGTGGTTGGGCGCGCACAGAATTAGCGGTAAGTGCTTCCAATCCTAATATCATGTACATTATCGGTGCTTCCAATAACAGTGCCACAGATGTATATAAAAGCTTAGATGGCGGTCGAAACTGGCAAAATACAGGTAAAGTGGCAGGCGTTCCTGACTTCACGAATGGACAAGCATGGTACGATTTGGACATCGCTGTTGACCCTTTTAATCCGCAGCACGTTATTGCGGGTGGTGTTCCTATCTTTCGCTCGCTTAGTGGTGCATTCAACTGGGAACGCTTTGCCAATAATATGCACGTTGACCAGCACTTAGCTTTGTTTGATGAAAAACAGCCAGGTGTTGTTTATTTTGGCAACGACGGTGGGGTGTATAGAAGTGTTAACGGCTCTGCGCCTAGCGTAGAAGACCGAAATTTGGGATACAACGTTACCCAATTTTATTCGGGAGCTATTCACCCTGAAGCTGGGTCGAATTATATGCTCGGTGGCACACAAGATAACAGTTCTCTCCAACTCAATGACACTGGTATTGCTGGTGCAAGAATTGTCAACGGCGGTGATGGCATGCTTTGCCATATTGACCAGAACAATCCACAATTTCAGTTAGTGTCCTCTCAATTTGGCAATTATGTCCTTTCTGTGGATGGTGGACGCTCTTTTGGCGGTGGTGCTGCTGTGAATGGCTCATTTGTCAATCCATCCGATTATGACAATGATGCTGCCATTCTTTATGCACAAACTTTTGATGGTGGTTTTGCCCGTTGGAAAATTCCTAATGGTCAAGTAGAAATAATTAATCTTAATGGATTTACGCCTAGAGTGTCTTTTGTTTATGCAGACCCTTCTACGGCTAATCGAATTTACTTAGGTACTTTCGATGGCACAATATACAGAATTGACAATGCCCATGCTGGCAGAACCGTTAATGCCGTTGAATTGACTCCACTGGAGCGCGGGGCAGTTTCTAGTATTGCTGTGCAAAAAAATGATCCAAATCACATGATTATTACCTACTCCAATTATGGATTGCGCAACAATGTTTTGGAAAGCAAAGACGGTGGCATCACTTGGATTGGCGTAGAAGGAAACCTACCTGATATGCCAGTGCGTGCAGTGCTATTTAGTCCTGAAAGTTCAGCGCAAGCCATTATTGGCACAGAACTTGGCGTTTGGTTCACCGAAAAATTAGACGGTAACCAAACTGTTTGGATTCCGCCAATGCCTGGAAGAGGTATTCCATTAGTGCGAACGGATGATTTGCAGCTTCGCGAAAGCGACGGCATCATTATGGCGGCTACACATGGGCGTGGTATTTTCACTAGCGATATCTTTGCTGCGCCTAAGGCTAGATTAGCTATTGAACAAATTGCTTATGTGAATGCTCCCATTTTATTTTCGGGAAGTGCTTCCACAGGAGCAGAGGTTTATGCTTGGGATTTTGGCGACGGCAAAACAGGCACAAAAGAGAATGAATACCACATTTACAATCAAATTGGAGCATACAAAGTGAAATTGACGATTAATGACAGTTTGAGCGAAGAAGCTACTATAAAAATTCTACCCGACAAGACTTTGCCTTACGATAGAAGAACTGCTGGATATAGTGGCGACTTTGAAGGATTCCCCGAAGATTATGGCGTTTCTACGATTAATGGCTCTGCCTTTGAGCGAGGGAATTCTAGGTTTACAGGCAAAGATGGTACGGTGAGCGGTGCAAATGCCTTTGTAGTGGGCTTGAATGAACAATTTTATCAGCCCAATACCCATACTATGCTCTATCTGCCGAGTTTTGATTTTTCTGCAACTGGCATTTATGAATTTGGTTTTTGGGCAAAATATTTCGTACAAAATGGTTTTGATGGCTTTACCGTCGAATACTCGACCAATAAAGGTCAAAACTGGAATATTCTGGGAGTGGAGCAGCCCAACTGGTATGATTTCACCAATCGAAATAATTTAGAAGACGCCGCCTTCCCGAACGGAACGCCTTACTTTTCAAGGTCGAAATCTCAATTTACACCGTTTTATATTGATGTGAGTTTTCTTGCAGGCAACCCAAGTGTGGCGTTCCGTTTTGTCTTCAAGTCAAATGACATTGGTAGATATCCTGGATTGGTAATTGACGATGTAACTATCAGTAAATTTAATGGTCTGCCACAAACGGCTATTGTGGATATTGCAGCTAGTTACAGTAGTTCTGAAGAAGTAACCATCACTTGGCGTACCCAACCAGAATACTATGCTACTCGCTTCGCCGTAGAACGCTCTTTTAACGGTCGCGATTTTGAAACGATTGGTCGCATTGATCCAACAGGCGGGGTGACAAGTCGTGTGCAAAGCTACACTAGAACTAACAAGGAAGTGCGTAATTTACTCTTCTACCGCATTCGCTCTATCAATGAAAACAAAGGGACTAATTATTTCTATGAGTTTACTAGCCCAACGGTGGTGGTGCGCCGCAACATAGAGGATGTGGAGGTGTTTAGGGCTTTCCCAAATCCATTCCAGCGCAATATTGAACTCACCTTCACGGATGTAGTCAAAGAAAATATTCAAATGGAATTATTTGATAGTGTAGGTAAATTAGTTTGGAGTAGTCAGCAGACGATAGATGGTGTTTATTTAAGCCTCAATTTGCCTGAATTAGCGTCGGGAGTTTATTTCTTGCGCTACAAAATAGGAGAAAGAACAGCAAGCGTCATAAAACTGACGAGAGTATAAAAGAATATAAGTCGTTCATTATCAATTTTTAATATCATAAATTGAATTTTGATAATGGGCGATTTTAGCAATGCAAAGAAAAAATTTAAAAAAAATATAATAAAAATTTCAATTTAATTTGGAGAATTAAAAAACGGTTGTATCTTTGTAGCGTACTACGAAAGAAACAGGAAAAAATAGCTACTACTACCACACAAATCTTACTCTAAAATTAGACAATTCTGTCTGATGTACAGTGATGTACAAATTTTCAAAAAAATGTTTTGTATTTTTTATTATTCTGTATTTGTCAACATTAAAAACTTTTTAGTCAACATTAAAATTAAAAAAATTGCTACGGAGGTGTGATTCAGCCGCTATGGTCTCTATTCTTGAGGCAAGCACTATCTACACTTCTTTAAAAATCAACAACGGGTTATTTTACATTTTAGCATTTTTTATGCTTTTGCGTATTGTTCATTTTAGAATAATGCGGACGTTAAGACTTTATGTCTGCCTGTATTTGATTTTGCATACAGATTTTGATAATATTCGAGCGAACTAGCTCTTGGCGGAGCTATGTTATGCCATAAAAAATAAATTAACGTGTCATGATATAACAATCATTGCACGAGGGATGGTGTGCTGTCCACTGCTACAAATTGAAACAAAAAAAGTGTCAACAAAAAAGGAAAAGGTTAAGTGTGAAAAAGCTAAAAATCAAAGTTCGTTTTATTAATTTTTATGAGAAGAATAGGTAAAAAAGGTTAGAAAAAGGCTACTTCAACACTAGGAGTAGCCACTTTTCTAGCAAAGGAATCAACAACAACATTCATTATATAAATTGCAAAAAAGACAACTATTATGAAAATAAAAAAATCAACACTCAAAAACCGAAATTGATATAGATTTTCTGAAACTGCTACGTAGGTGTACTCTCCTTATCAGAGTGATACGCTCTACTAAAACAACACAAAAGAAATAAAGACTACGCTATTTTTTATAATGACAAATTTGAAAAAATAGTATTCATTACTGGATTTTGACTACTTGACAATGGAGTAATTCCATTGGTTGAGCTGGAGAAATAATGCCAAAACAAACCGTCAAAAAAGCAAATAGATTTTATCTATAATGCTCTTTTGATAAAGATACGTCTGTGTTGCATATTATACGATGCACACGGGTGGGTATATAGTCCATTGCAGTCGAAAGGCATTGTATATGAACGAGCTATGAAGTTGATGCGAAGTATTTGGGGAAGTATTTTTAGTCAACGCAATTTAATATTTTTTAAAAATTAAACACAAAACTAGTTAGTTGAAAATTAAAGTCCTATGTGTGCTAAAATTATTTTTTTAAATCATTAACATTTTATTTTCTCTTTATCAACTAATTTAAAACATTTTAAGACAATGAGACTGAACATTGAAAAAACTCGCTTTGCGCAAATCAGCAAAGCCCTAGCAACTATTGCATTGTTGCTAATAACATTTATCCTTAATGCTCAAAACACTGTACCAGCGGGAACGTACTACGATACAGGCGGAGCTTCAGGAAGTTATCAAATTGGAGAGGAGCAATTTTATAAAATTTGCCCTTCTGATAAAAACAAAAAAGTCATTCAACTCGAATTTACAGAGTATGACATTACTAACGGTGTGGTATTAACCGTTTCAGAGCAAGTAAAAGAGTGCAACGGCAATGTAACCACACTTAACTACAACGGAACGGCAGGTCAGGCGATTGCTAATTCACCAGGCGGTGGACTTATCGTAGCCAATGCTACCAATCCAGATGGTTGCTTAACCGTCAAATTTGATGCTAAAGCTGCGGTAGCACAAGGAAAGGGCTATAAAATTGTGTCCAAAGAAATTAATCGCCCTAATTACAGCTTCCCAAATGGAGGAAGTACCATTCGCTTATCTATTCAAGCCAATAGCTGCGACGGTGTTGTTGATTTAACAGTGCAAAAGATTGCATTGCCGAGTTATCAAGATGGTAAAGGCTGTGGGCTATTGATGACTGTGGATTGCAACGAAGCTAATATTGGCGTAGCAGGAAATTTCCTAACAGGTACTGTGCCTTATGGCGTTACTAACATTAAGTTTACTAGCCCTATCACAGGGGAATCCACAACGTATTCGTTGAACATTTTACCTAAGAATTTGGCGGCTAATGATGAGATTAGTATATCGCTATCTAACGCTTGTATCTCAGCATTAACGCCTGATATTTTCTTGGAAGACCCTTGCATGAATGTAAATAGCGTCATGTCGTATGATGTTAAATTCATCAATCCGAATGCGCAAATTATTGACCACACTATTGAGGGTTATCCAATCGTTGATTTTTCAAATGTACCTTGTGGTACACGCTTGGACGTATTGATTGAGCGCACAGTGAAGATAGCTTGTGGCGCACAAAAAACTTACACTGACCGCATTTGGAGTACATTAATCATAGAAGATAGAATCGCACCAGTTATTGTAGGTGAGCCTTTTGTGGCGCAAGTACCTTGTTATTACGATACGGACGATTTACTTTTAGAGTTGAACAAACTCGGGGCAGCAGCTAAAACGATTTCACTTTACCCAACGAGAGCAGACCGTGCTAAAGCAGGTAGTTTCATCGGTAAATTGAGTATTCCTGCCATTGCGGATCAGTATGAAGTATTAGAAAACTGCAATTTCGATAAATTTAGATGGTCAAAATGGGTGGAAGTACATTACAACTGCACAGAAGGCGCATTTAGCATCAATAATTTTGACAATTCTACTGCTCCAGGTTTACAAATTGGTGCAAACATAATTGACATCTTGAATGCAGTGTTGGCTAAAGAATTAGCACCGCCATCAGTATTCAAAGCATTCATCCGCACGGTGCAAGCAGTGGACAAATGCGGTAACAAATCCGTAGAAGGTTTCCAGATTGTGGAGATTATCCAACCAGATATTAAATGGCCATTACTTGAAATCAAATTGGAATGCAAAGAAAGTGCTAACCCGATTGATATTTACAACAAATGGGCAAGCGACCCTGTGAAATTTGCACACTATGGCGCAATGTTACCTAACTTCGACCCTACGCCTGTAAATAGCGAAAACTTTGGTCAAGTATTGAATTTGGAAGACTTGATTGCTCAAGCGAACTTAACCAATGGCAGTGGCGACGAAGTACCAGCCTACTTAGAACATGCTGATTGCGGCTATGCGATTGATTGGAAGGATTCTAAAAACATCCCACTTTGCCCTCATACTTTCAAAATATTTAGAGATTGGACGGTGTATAACTGGTGTGATGGTCATTTGGAAGTGATTGCACTTATCCCGCAAGTCATTACAGTTGGCGATACAGAAGCACCTTACATCATTGGCGAAGTGCTTATCGAACCAGCTACGAGCGTAACTAACCCTAGAGCAGTAGAATGCTTAACAGATGCCTTCATTAGCTTTGAATTTAAAGATGATTGCTCTGGAGCAGTAGCTGCCACTATTTCCATCAATGGTAATGAATTTCAGCCTATTACTGCTCAAAATGGCAAGTACCGTATAAAAAATGTGCCTGTGTTAGAGCCATTCACTTATACCATCCGATTGAGAGATGAGTGTAACAATTTTGCGAACTTTACAGGGACAGTTAAATTAGATGATTTTATTCCACCAGTAGCCATTTGCGAGAAATTTAGAACGGTTTCTATGGGGCTGGAGTGCGCTACTACTATTCGTGCAGAAGTATTTGACGACGGCTCTTATGACAACTGCGGGCAACTTACTTTTGCAGTAGCTTGTAAGGACGACATTCAAGGAGATTACAAAGAGAATTACAATGTATTCCAACCGACTATCACCTTTACGTCGAAAGATATGAATGGCTGTGTGGGCAGAAAAACCGTAATCTTTAGAGTAGCAGACGGTGCAGGTGTGGATTTGAATAACGATGGCGACTTTGATGATGCAGGTGAGCGTTATCCTAACTTTAATTACTGCGAGGTAGAGGTAGAACTGCAAGATAGAATACCACCAGTATTAGAAGACCAAACTATTATTTTAGAATGTGCTTCACCAGCAGCAACATCATTGGCAGCAGCGGTAGCAAGTGGACAAAGCGCGGTACAAGCCTTCTTGAACTCTGGCAACTTCGTGGACGCCAACGGCGTAGCCTACATCACCTCAGCAAGAGATAATTGCGAGAACATGACTTTCTTGATTGATAGAATAGATGCTAGTGGCTTCAATACGGTTTGTCAGCAGGGTACTTTGAGAATTTTCTACCAAGCAGTAGATGCTTGCGGTAATGTTTCCTTGCCAGCAGTAGCGTTCATCAATGTAGTAGCAGCTAATGATTGGGTCATGAAATTCCCTTATGACTTCGTTATTGAGGGACGCGAAAACGACGAAACGTTCCCAGCAGCATCAACTATCAATGACATCTTGACAAACAATGGCTGCGACGACTGGGGCTTGAACGTAACAGAATCTGAATTTCG
>CALDYY010000009.1 GCA_937944245.1 uncultured Saprospiraceae bacterium
CCTGTCAGGCGGGGCATCAAAATATCTGCTACGACTAAGTCTATGTTAAGTTGCTCTATTTTTTCCCAAGCAGCACGCCCATCCTTAGCCAACACTACATCAAAGCCTACTTTGCGCATTCTAAATTCTAAAGCGGTAAGCAGTATTTCTTCATCCTCACAAATCAGTATATTCATGTTGTTGTCTTGAAAACTGTTGTAAAATTAGGGTATTCCCCTTTAATAACGTTAAATCTTTCTCACATGGATTGCTATGCGCCTTTAAATTATTTATGTTGCTATGAAATAATTATACACAAGAAAAGTAAAAAGCGTGACATTTATTTTATTAAAGCCTTCTAAAATGAGTAAAATTAAATACTACTCGCTAGATTTTTGCTTAAACTTCATAACTTTGTGTTGTTCGCAAAATGTAACTATTACAATTATCTTTACTAAATACGATAAATATGACCGATTTATTTGATAAATTGGTGAAGTCAAGAGGCGCGCTTCAACAATTTCAAAGTGACCTAACGGATGGCTATTTCTTCTTCCCAAAGTTAGAAGGAGAAATAGGCAGTAGGATGAAATTTAAAGGCAAGGAAAAAATTGTTTGGAGTATCAACAATTATCTAGGATTAGCCAATCATCCAGAAGTTCGCAAAGCAGATGCGGAAGCAGCAGCAGAATGGGGTTTAGCTTATCCAATGGGGGCGAGAATGATGACGGGGCAAACGACAATGCACGAACAATTAGAAAATGAGTTGGCATCGTTTGTAGGTAAAGAAAAGGCTTTTTTACTCAACTATGGCTATCAAGGTATTATGTCTGTCGTGGATTCCATGCTCGACCGTCGAGATGTAGTCGTTTACGATAAGGACTGCCATGCCTGTATCTATGATGGTATTCGTATGCACTTAGGCAAGCGCTTTCCATTTGAGCATAATGACATGACTAGCTTTGCCAAGCAAATTGAAAAAGCTAAGGAAACGGCACAACAAACAGGGGGCGGTATTCTGGTGATTTCAGAGGGCGTTTTTGGAATGCAAGGCGATCAAGGCAAACTCAAGGAAATTGTTGCTTTCAAAAAAGAATATAATTTCCGATTGCTAGTGGATGATGCGCACGGTTTTGGCACATTAGGTAAAACGGGTGCAGGTGCAGCAGAAGAACAAGAATGTTTGAATGAGGTGGATGTTTATTTTAGCACATTTGCAAAATCAATGGCAAGTATTGGTGCATTTGTGGCTTCAGACGCGCCCATTATTGACTATTTGAGATATACGATGCGTTCACAAATTTTTGCAAAATCCCTGCCAATGCCTATTGTAGTAGGTAATCTAAAACGATTAGCGCTACTTCGTTCCATGCCAGAATTGCGCGCCAAACTTTGGAGCAACGTGGATATGTTACGCAAAGGTTTACTGGAAAGAGGGTTTAGTACAGGAAATTCCAATAGCTGTGTAACGCCTGTCTTTCTGAATGGAATGCCAATGGAAGCTGCTGAATTGGTACTTGATTTAAGAGAGAATTTTGATATTTTCTGTTCCGTAGTTGTTTATCCAGTAGTGCCTAAAGGGATGATTTTATTAAGGCTAATTCCAACTGCTGTACATACGGAAGAAGATGTGAATATTACTTTGCGGGCGTTTTCTGCTATTCGCGAAAAATTAGCATCGGGTTACTACCTTAAAATCAGTGAAGCTAAGCATGGTTCACATGCTAAATAGGAATAGTTAGATTACATCGCCGAAAGCCTTTTGAAGTTTTTTAGCTTCAAAAGGCTTCATCCAAAACGTAAAAGCACATGCTGAACTACTTTAAGGCAAATTTTGTATTAGCGCTTTACTTTGTTTTCGGATTGATGTAAAAATAAAATGGCAACAAATAACCAACAAAGCTACTACTAATAAAAATTATGTCTTCAATCGTTTTCGCACAGCAAAAGCCTGATAAGGATTTTCTTTTAATAGTAGATTAACTTCTTTTTTCGTAAATCCTTCTTTACGCAAAAGCGGTAAAAAATCCTGAAAAATCAAATGAAAAGGCAAAAAGCGACCACCTTGTGGCTTGTTCGCATCATACCAACCCGAATCTTGGGACAATAAGGTACGATGCAGGCATTTTTCTCGCTTCATCATTTGTAAATAATTGAGGTATTCTTGCTTTTTTTGTTCGCTTAATTGATAATTGAACGGGAAAAGTCCATCAAATTCTACCCATGCTCCTTTTCGAGCAAGTTCAAGGTGAATGGCTGTATCTTCCTCATTTTGAGCATGAATCCAAACAAAAGCAGAAGGGTGCACACCTTGCTGCTCGATAATGTTTAGTTCTTCCAATACAGCACCATTTCCGCCAGTATGCACGGCAATTGTCAAACCAGTTGCTTTGTGGGTAAGCGCACCTGCTTCAATAATTTTTCGTTGCAAATCAGAAATCGGACCGTTGCCAACGCTTAGTTTCATAAAGCCTGGTCGAATGTTTGTCCCATCTACACCCTCTTCCCACTCCTTAATCCAACGATTGGCAAGTTCTTGCGGTGTTTCTGTTTTGACGTGTTCAGGCAGATATTTGTGGTCAACAGCACCATAATAACCTGTATTAGTAACGATATGTAAGCCCGTAGCGTCTGAAAGTTGTTGGAGTAACAATGGGGAACGCCCTAAATAATTAGGTGTACAATCAATAAAAGTAGTGCAGCCAAATTCCTTTAGCTTCATCAGCAAAGGTAGCGCTGTTTCATACATCTCTTCGAGATTATAAACGGAGGTATCTATTTGGGCAGCACCTATGAAATCTACCACGATATGTTCATGCGGTAGCGTAACGCCCATTTGCTTTTTATCTATACAGCCATTTACAGTCATTACTTTCGGCTTACTAGATTTGGAAAACATTGCGCTAGGCACAACAAGTGTAGCATATGTACCTACACTAGCAACCTGTAAAAAGTGTCGGCGTTTCATTGTTTTTCGTTTTAGCTGAAATGGAATGACGTTAGCAACATAAAAAAGTAAATAGTAGGACTTTTGAAGTATAGAATACTAAAAAGTCCTTAAAAGATATTATTTTGATTTTAGTCGAATAACAGGACAAATAATTTCCTCTAATGAGATACCACCATGTTGGAAAGTATTTTTGTAGTAATTATGGAAATGGTTGTAATTATTTGGGTACAAAAAGAATTTATCCTCTTTGGCAAAAATAAATGCAGAACTTACATTAGGGCGTGGTAGCATAACATCTTTAGGGTCTCTTATCTCTAGCACATCGCGTCTTTCATACTTTAAGTTGCGCCCTACTTTATAGCGTAAATTAGTCGTCGTTTCTCGGTCGCCTACTACTTTTGAAGGTGTATTTACTCGGATTGTCCCATGGTCGGTAGTTACGAAGAGTTGAATATTTCGTTCGGCAGCTTTTCGCAATGCTTCCCAAAGTGGCGAATGGGAAAACCAAGAATAGGTTAAAGAACGATAAGCAGTTTCGTCGCCTGCTAATTCTTTCAATACTTCCATCTCGGTACGCGCATGGGAAAGCATATCAATAAAATTATATACAATAACGGTTAAATCGTTATTTAAGTAATTGATAATGTTATCATTTACTTCTTTTGCTTTATTAATGTTTGTTACTTTCACATAATCAAAGCGAATATTTTTGCGCACCAATCGCTTGATTTGAGCAGCTAATAAATCGTGTTCATGTAGGTTTTTTCCTCCTTGATCCATATCATTTCTCCACCAATCTGGATAGTGACGTTCAATTTCAGAAGGCATCATGCCTGCAAATATTGCGTTGCGGCTATACTGCGTTGAAGTTGGCAGTATGCTATAAAAATAATCTTCCTCCTCAGCCCGAAAATAATCAGTGAAAATAGGTTCAAGCACTCTCCATTGGTCGTAGCGCAGATTATCAAGCAACAGCAATATGGATGGTGTGTCTTCGCTCAAATAAGGCAAAATTTTATTTCGCATTAAATTATGCGACATCAGTGGTCCGTCTTTTTTACCTTGTACCCATTGCATATAGTTTTTTTCGATATACTTAGAGAAGGCAATATTTGCCTCGCTTTTTTGCATCGAAAGAATATCTTCCATCCCAACTGATTTGGAGGCATCAATCTTCAATTCCCAATTAATTACCTTTCGATAAATATCAACCCATTCACTGTAATCCAGACCACTATTGATTTCCATGAGGATTTGACGAAACTCTTGTTGGTAATCAGAAGAAGTTTTTTCGCGTACCAATCTTTTATTGTCAATAATCTTTTTTAAGGTCAGTAAAATTTGGCTTGGATTGACAGGCTTCGTCAAGAAATCAGTGATTTGCGCGCCAATAGCTTCTTCCATTACATCTTCTGCCTCATTTTTAGTAATCATTACCACTGGGAGGTGCGGATACTTATTTTTGATTTGTTCTAGTGCTTCTAAGCCAGTCAAACCAGGCATACTTTCATCTAAAAACACTACATCAATGTCGTTATTTTCGTCGCATTCTTCTAATGCGTCATGCCCGTTAGTAACAGTAATGACTTTGTACCCTTTCTTTTCAAGGAACATAATTTGAGGTTTCAGTAGGTCTATCTCATCGTCTGCCCAAAGGATTTTAATTCCATCCATAGTGTTGTTGCTTGTGTTGATGTATTTTCAAGGAATAAAAAATGGATAATTACAATGCTTATGAAAGCAAAATTTATCCTAGTGCTAATGTCAGGAAAATTTAACTTCAAAAGCATTGGTTAAAATTCCTTCAATTATAATCATTGTTTCGTAGAAATGAAGAATAGCTTGTAAGTTTTGTGATTAAATATGGATTAAAAACCTAAAAAAACGTGCTTTATTGTTTGGTATCCTGAAAGCAATACTAACAATACTAATAACTAAACCATTTTAGTGGATTGCAGTTGGATGTATTTAATACTTTTTCCTACTTTCAGGTGCATTTGCTCATATTCTGTCTTAATGGACAGCTCCTCCATAAGTAAAGAATGAGCATAAATATTGTCACTTTGATAATTTATTTGAAAAGTATTTACTTCCTGCAAAGTTTTGAGTGTAAACTCATACAACTCTGGAGAATCTGTTTTCAAATGAACTAATCCTTTAGGAACAAGTATTTGTTGATACAGCTCCAAAAAGTGTGCACTGGTTAGACGACGATTGGCATTGGTGTTGCTCAAAAAAGGATCGGGAAAGGTAATCCAAATTTCATGTACTTCGTTAGGCTCAAAAAAGTATTGAATCTGTTCAATACGTGTACGCAAAAAAGCTACATTTTTTAACTCACTTTCTAAAGCCGTTTTTGCGCCTCTCCATATACGCGCTCCCTTAATATCTACACCAATAAAATTGCGCTTGGGATAACGCATTGCCAAACCTAGCGTGTAATCTCCTTTGCCACAAGCCAGTTCTAAAGTGATGGGGTGAGCATTCTGAAAATGAAGTTGACCCCATTTTCCTTTTAAATCAACTATTTCACCTTGTTGACCTAATAAAGCAGGTTGTTTAGGGTCAAAATTTTCATAGACGTGTGGAAAAGACAGTAAATCTGCAAATTTCAGTAATTTATTTCGCTTACTCATGAATGACGATATTAAAAAAGTAATTCAGACAACTTTTTTTGATATGTTTCAAAAGAGGTAATATTTCGATGTGTTCCGCCCTCCAGAGTTGTAAAACTATCTTTTACTTGAAGCACCTGCTTTAATCGAATAGCTTCCCGGTAGGGAACTACACTATCTTTTGTGCCATGAAAAATATGTACTGGATAAGGTACTTGAGGGATATTTTGAGTATTGGATAATTGATAACGCAGTTTAAGTGGAAAATTAGTTAGTAGCAACCTCGCCCCTAAAACACCTGCTATACTACTGAATGGGGTTTCTAAAATCAATACTTTGGCAGTAACTTCTGTTGCTAATTTGGACGCTATGGCAGCCCCTAACGAGCGACCATACAGCACAATGTAATGTTTCGGATATCTTTGAGCCAGCCATTTATAGGCTTTTCGAGCATCTTGGTACATGTTTTCTTCGCTACTTATCCCTTTACTCTTTCCATAACCTCGATAATCAATAAATAAAACATCATACCCTCTTTCCACGAAAGGAACGTATTCTTTGCCCCATCGCTCTAAGTTTTTAGAATTACCATGAAAGTAAAGCACTACCCCTTTAGGTTGTACAACTTGAAAAAAAAGTCCATGCACAAATGTGCTATCCGAGTAGGATAAATAAATTTCTTGACAAGGATGATTGAATTTATAGCTTGTTTCCGGCGCAGATGGCTTTCCTTGAAAAATTAAACGTTCTTGAAAACGCTGTATGATAAAAATAGCGGAAATATAAAGCAGTATAAGTGCAAACAAGGAAATGAGGAAGTATTGCATGGCTAGTTTGCATGATAAAGGGATTAGTACAAACTGTACTAATCCCTTTTATGATTGTCTTTTTTACGCTATTTATTCTGTAGGTTCTTTACCACCATCCAAGTAGTCTTGGTATGTTTTTAATTCTTCCCAATTACCAGCAGCAGCCATAGCGGCTTGCTTAGACCAAGTAGTTGGGTCATGTGATTTGTAGCGACTTCCTGCCTCTTCTAGTATTGCTCTTATTTTGTCTGCATCTGTCGCTGCTAATGCTTCAAATGTGGTAATGCCGGCATTAACTAATAATTCCGCAATTTTAGGACCTATGCCTTCAATTTTTGTTAAGTCGTCTACCTGTCCTGTTGCTACTACAACAGGTTCATTTGCTGGTTCAGCAGGCGTAGATGGTTTAGTATTAGGAAGTGTGGCTACCGTTTCTGCTACTTCTTTGAATGTCGGTACAACACTTACGAAAGTTCTATTTAACCTACTTTTCTTAAACACCACTTTACCATCTACGGCAGCATGAATCGTAAAGTCCTTGCCCAAATAAGCATTTGCTCCTACATGAAATTTTGTTCCTCTTTGACGAACAATTATATTACCTGCCTTTGCGGTTTGTCCTCCAAATAACTTTACCCCTAGGCGTTTACTATGACTATCGCGACCGTTATCGGAACTACCGACCCCTTTTTTATGTGCCATGACTTAATAATTTTTTTAAGTTAGAATTAACAACATTTATTTAATTATCCAACGATAGCATTAATGCTTATCATGGTGAAACGCTGACGGTGTCCTTTCTTGCGTACATAGCCTTTTCTGCGTTTCTTTTTGAAGATAATTACTTTATCTCCTTTTACATGGTCAACCACCGTAGCATTTACTTTAGCTCCTGCTATTGTTGGTTTGCCAATTCGTACACTTTCACCATTTTGTATGAGGTGTACTTGATCGAAGGACAATTTTTCTCCTTCTGATGCCGCTAGCTGGTGGACATAAATCTCTTGTCCTTGCTCAACTTTGAATTGTTGACCAGCAATAGTGACTATTGCAAACATAATTTCAAAATTTACTGTTGTTCAAAAATGGATGCAAAGATAATAAATATTTCTTGATGTCAAAATGAAACTAACGCTTGTTACGCATATTTTTTTAGCAGTTCATCAATTAAGGTTAATGAAATATCGCTCATGCTTTGCACGACAATATCGGCGTGGGTGATATTTTGCTTTCCCGAATTAGGGTTTTGATGACCGATACACGCCATACCTGCCGCTTTTGCAGCAGTTACACCATTTTTGGAATCTTCAATTACTAAGCATTGATTTGGCGTGACGCCACCTAACTCAGCAGCTTTTAAGAAAATAGCAGGATTGGGTTTTGATTCTGGCAACTCTGCACCACTTACTTTATGCGAAAAAAAATCGGTTAACCCCAAAAGGGAAAGCACTAAGTTAATATTCTCCCTATTAGCGGAAGAACCCAAAATAAGTTGATAATCGGCGGCAGCTAATGTTTCTATTAATTCTCTTGTCCCTGCAATAGGTTGTAAGTCAGTAGCTTCTCTCAAATGTTGCATGAATTGTTTTTTGAGGTCGCTCATATATACTTCAATGGGTTCGCTGAGGTGATAGGTATTTTTGATGTATGTTAAGTTCATTTTGGCAGAAGAACCTACAAATATTTCTAGTTCTTCTTGCTGAAGATGAATACCCATTTGCGCAAAATAATTCACAGTAATCCCTCTGTGGATGGGTTCGCTATCTATAATAACACCATCCATATCAAAAATGACAGTCGGTTGAATTTTCATGTTTTTTAGCAAAGAAACGTAAAAAAACGCAAGCGAACTTAGCATAGTATTCAAAAAATCATATGCGTATAGGCACTTGACGTTGCTTCAAGTATTGTTTTAAAGCACTAATTTCTATTTCTTTGAAATGAAAAATACTTGCCGCCAATGCAGCATCGGCTTTGCCTTTGGTAAAAACATCGTAAAAATGTTCCATACTACCTGCTCCACCCGAAGCAATAATGGGAATATTGAGTAAACCAGAAATTTGCGCAAGGGCTTCATTGGCGAAGCCCATCTTTGTGCCATCGTGATTCATAGAAGTAAATAAAATTTCTCCTGCACCTCTATTTTCACTTTCTTTTGCCCAATCGAATAGATATTTATCCGTAGGCACTCGACCACCGTTCAAATGGACTACCCAATTATCGCCTATCATTTTTGCATCAATGGCAACTACAACAAACTGACTGCCAAAACGCTTGGCTAAGTCTTCAATCAACTGCGGATTACGCACGGCTGCCGAGTTAATAGATACCTTATCTGCTCCTGATTCTAACAAGATCTCTGTATCCGCAACGGTGCTAATCCCTCCACCAATCGTGAAAGGAATATTCAAATGTGCTGCAATTTCTCTAGCAAGTGCGGCTAGTGTCTTTCGCCGTTCATGCGTTGCTGTAATGTCCAGAAATACCAATTCATCAGCGCCCTGTTCACTGTATAATGCGCCCAACTCAACGGGGTCGCCAGCATCTTTGAGATTTACAAAATTTACGCCCTTTACCGTTCTACCATCTTTAATATCTAGGCAGGGGATAATTCGTTTGGTTAGCATTATTTAGATTTAGATTGTGTTGGACAATAAATGATTTAGATAGTTGGAAAAGTCAATTCCAATATTAGAGCTTATTTAATTTTTTAAATATTGAAAACCAATATTTTATGAATCTGATTTCAATAAGGCTTAGTCACTTAGCCCGCTAAATTCCCTCGCCTTCCCATTGTCAGAAACACAAACTATTGATTTTCAACTAAAGAAAATTTTTAAACAAACTCTTACAAGTTCAAAACAAAACAAATTCCACACAATTTTTCTAAATTTATGCCGTGAATATAAAAACAATAATCTAAGATGATGCGTCGTATTGCTTTATGCCTATTTGTGATGATTTACACGTTGGGGGTACTTGCTCAACAGGTAGTTTCTAATATCTACTTATTTGACATTCAAAAGAAAAATGAACGGGAGTTTCAGTTTAGCAATCCTGTTTATGTAACTAATTTTAATTCAAAAGGATACAACAATCAACCTACTTTTATCAGTAATGGCGAGCTATTTTTTACTGCTCAGTATCCAGGAGAAAAGCAGACAGATATTTATTTACTCGACATTTATCGAAAAACTAAAGCGAAAGTAACCGAAACGATAGAATCGGAATATTCTCCTTCTGTTACGCCTGATAGATTCAGCTTTGCAGCCGTTCGTGTAGAAATGGATGGGGCACAACGACTTTGGCAGTTTCCAGTGGATAGATTATCTAATGGAAAACCAGTGTTTAAATATGTTAATAATGTAGGCTATTTTCAATGGATCAATAGCCAAAAAGTAGCACTATTTTTAACAGGAGATGAACCTAAACTAGCAATTGCCGATGTGAGGACAGATGAGGTAAAAGAATTGACTAGGAATATTGGGCGTTGCCTTAAAATTGTTCCTCGCACAGGCAATCTCGCATTTGTACATAAAGTTACGCCGCGTACTTGGTACATTAAGTCTATGAATATTTATGACCCAAATTATAAATCGGATATCGTAACTACTACGTTGCCAGGAAGTGAAGATTTTGTAGTGTTGGATGATGGTACTTACTTAATGGGGTCTGGGAGTAAGTTGTTCAAATATCATCCTGTACACGATAATGAAAAGGGTTGGAGAGAACTGGTTGATTTTAGGTACTACGGTATCAGAAATATAACTAGACTAGCTTTGAGCCAAGATGGGAAATTGGCGTTAGTGAACGAGGAAAAATAATAGTGCGCCATAGTTTGGCTATTTTTTTGACAAGCGCAATGAGTAATTTTCATTGCATCAAAACGCTTACTATCTCATGACAAAAACAATATTACTTGGCTTTATTCTACTTAATTTTTGGAGCATACAGGCTCAGAAAAGTATTATTATTCAACTTAAATCAGAGGTTCTACCCAAGCAATTTTTAATAAATAATGACTTAAATTTAACCTTCAATCGAACACTATTTCAAAGCCTAAATATTCATCTTTTTGATTTATCTCTCACAAAATCAAGCAACGATAATTTGTTACAACAAGTGCTTAGGCATTCGTTAGTTAAAAACGCAATGTGGGATGAAGCGGTAGAAACAAGAAATAACCCTAATGACCCTAGATACACTGAACAATTTGCCCTTGAACGCATACAAGCACCTCGCGTTTGGGACATTAGCACAGGCGGAAGAACAGCTAACGGCGACGAAATTGTAGTAGCAATTGTGGACACAGACTTTTCTGTTGACCATGAAGATTTAAAAGATAATATCTGGATGAATCCCAATGAAATTCCCAACAATGGTATTGACGATGATGGAAACGGGTACATAGATGACATTTCGGGATGGAATTTCGGAAATGGTTCTAACCAATTTCGACAATCGCCCGTACATGGTGTCCCTGTAAGTGGTATTATTGGCGCTGTCGGAGATAATAAGATTGGTGTTACAGGTGTTAACTGGAAAGTGAAGATGCTTTGCGCACAGTACGCTAGCTCTCAGGCGCAAATTATTGAAGGGTATAATTACATTGCTGAGTTTCGACGAAAATATAATTGCTCAAAAGGTAATGACGGAGCGTTTATCGTAGCTGTCAATTCCTCGTTTGGGTTGACTCAAGTTCAGGTTTGCGAAGCAAACAATATGTGGAATTTGATTCAAGAAGAATTGGGGCAACTGGGAATACTTTCCATAAATGCAGCTAAAAATAGTCCCATTAACTCTGATGAGGTAGGCGATATTCCGTCAAGTTGTCCAAGCGATTTTATTATTTCTGTCTTAAGCACTGATATTAACGATAATCGAACCTCCAATAGTGCTTTTGGCAAAAAGACGATTGACTTAGGTGCACCTACAGAGGTGCTAACTACTTTTCCCAACAATCGCTACAATTCTTTCAGCGGTACATCGGCTGCTACACCTCACGTCGCAGGAGCAGTAGCCCTATTGTATAGTTTGCCTTCTCAAGAATTAGCTGATTTGAGTTGTAGTAATCCAGCAGCTGCAGCACTTCTTGTGAAAGATGCCATCCTAAAAGGAGTAGATAAAAATGAGAACTTAGAAGAAGCGACCTTTTCTGGAGGTAGGCTTAATGTTCACAACAGTGCGCGCTATTTGAATGAAGTTTTGAACTCTAATGCCAGTATTGGAACATCCTTTAAGATAATCATACTTGCGCCTAACCCTGTTTTGGAAGAATTAATTATTGAGTATGAAACGCCTGATTTTGACGATTTCCAAGTTCAAGTAATTAATTCATTGGGGCAATTAGTACACAAAAGAACTGTAACGCCTTGTTGTTTTGGTGAAACCAAATTTACGATTAATGTAAATAACTGGGCGAAAGGACTTTACTTTGTGGTGATGAAAAAAAATGGAGAGCGACAAACGGCAAGTTTTATTGTGCTTTAGATAAAACAAGATGAAAAAGAAAACAATTAATGGTCTGTTTACGCTGATTTGCTTTTTGGGATTAACATTCCCCTCGAAAGCACAATCCATTCAGAAGCAAACCTATGAATATGCCGTAAAAGACGGTGAAAGTTTACAGATAGATGTTTACCAAAAAGCTAATTCTAATGGTGCTTTACGTCCTACTTTACTATGGGCACATGGAGGCGGATTTAGCGGTGGCAGCAAAGATGGTGCGCAGGAAGTAAAATTGATGAACACTTTTGCAGAAGCAGGTTATATAGCTATTTCTATGAGTTATCGCCTGTTGCGAAAAAATCAAGCGACTGGTTTTGGTTGTGACTGTCCTAGAAGTCATAAGATGACCGTGTTTCGAGAAAGTGCTTACGATATGTGGGATGCTTTGTTGTTTATTCAGCAAAATGCAGCCATGCTTGGCATTCGTAAGGATCAGATTATTGTAGGTGGAAGTAGTGCAGGTGCTGAAATTGCACTAAACGCTGTTTATATGAAAGACTGGCTTTTTGAGGGTACAAAAACTTATGATACTATCCAACCAGCAATAGTGTGGTCGCAAGCAGGAGCGGTATTGGATAGCCGATACATTCATAAGAAAAATGCTATTCCAGCGGTTTTTTTTCACGGTACAGCAGACAACTTGGTACCTTATGCCACTGCTGCACACCATTATTGCGAACCAATACGAGTAGGTTATATTGTGCTTGATGGTACCGCAACTATTGCTCAAAAGTTAAAGTCCCTTGACGTTGCTTACTTATGCTACACTTACAAAGATGCTAAGCATGAAATTGCAGGCATTCAATTTGAAGAAATATCGGCAATACTGGTTTTTTTTAACCATGTTTTTGAGGGCAAAAAATCCATACAAGAAGAAGTGATAATAGCTAAGTAGTTAGAGCATATTTAAATTTTTAATTACTGAAAACCAATATTTTATGAACCTGATTTCAATAAGGCTTAGTCATTTAGACCGCTAAATTCCCTCGCCTTCCTATTGTCAGAACCACAAACTATTGATTTTTACCTAAAGAAAATTTTTAAACAAGCTCTAATTTACATTTTAAGAAAAAAAATGCCAATTAGATATTACTCCAATTGGCATCTCATCATCTAAGGATTTTTATCTATTCCCAACGATCGTTGTCGCGACTGCGATCACGGTATCCGCCACCGCCACGATTGCTACCGCCGCCACGGTTTCCACCACCGCCGTAGCCACCGCCGCCGCCACGGTTTCCACCACCGCCGTAGCCACCACCGCCGCCACGGTTTCCACCGCCGCCGTAGCCACCACCACCACTGCCACGGTCTTCTTTAGGTGTAGCTTTCTTCACCACGATTGTTCTTCCGTCCAATTCAGATTCATTCAATCCATCAATTGCGTTTTGGCCTTCGTCGTCATTTGGCATTTCGACAAACCCGAAACCTTTAGATCGTCCAGTTTCACGATCCATTACAACTTTAGCAGAATCTACGTCTCCGTATGCCTCAAATGCATCTCGAAGATCATCGCTAGATGTATTGTAGTCTAGCTTAGCAACAAAAATGTTCATAATAAAAAAGAAATAAATACATTAAAAATAAAAATACAAAATTCAAATTACTGTGTAGGGAAAGATTCTAGTGAAAATCAACGAATGGAAGAATACTCATCTAAAAACTTGCCACCGACAAGTTGTTTCTTAAAACATAAGTAAATGTACAGTATTTTTTGATGCAGCGCAATAGGTAGCTAAAAAATAAATGGTTTTTTGACAACTATTTGGTAAAAAAATATTATAATTGTTAGATAAGAAGTAAATTTACAGTGTAAAATGCTTTATTTCATACCACTTGACTTTTGACATCCTGTATAATTTCTTTGAAGTATGCTGTTTCAAAATGACGTTACTACTTACGAAAATAGTTTAGAATATGCTAAACTGCAAGATGCAAAAGACCTATTGCGTCCGTTGAGAAGTGCATTCACCATTCCACAACATGAAGATAGGGACGCTATTTATTTTTGTGGCAATTCACTAGGGTTACCTTCCCAAAATGTAGAAAAAGCGGTTGAACAAGTAATGGCGCAATGGAAAGCATTAGGTGTAGAAGGGCATTTTGAGGGGGAGCGTCCTTGGACGACGTATCATAGGCTATTAAATACGCATTTAACAAAAATTGTTGGTGCAAAAGAAACAGAGTTAGTGGTGATGAACACGCTTACTGTCAATTTGCACCTATTAATGGTGTCTTTTTATCAACCTACTCAGAAGCGATATAAAATCCTAATGGAAGGAGGCGCTTTCCCTTCCGACCAATATGCCATTCAGAGTCAAGTTAAATTCCATGGGTTTCATCCCGATGATGCGATTATTGAAATAATGCCTAGAGCAGGCGAGGAACTGCTTAGAAATGAGGATATTATCAACACTATTGCTCAATATGGTGAGCAAATAGCCTTAGTTTTGTTTGGTGGCGTAAATTATTACACAGGACAGTTTTTTGATTTAGCGGCTATAACTAAGGCTGGGCATCAAGTTGGTGCAATTGTCGGGTTTGATTTGGCTCATGCCGCAGGTAACGTCCCAATACATTTGCATGATTGGGGAGTTGATTTCGCCTCTTGGTGCAGTTATAAATACATGAATAGTGGTCCTGGAGGATTGAGTGGTGTTTTTATACATGAGCGTTATGCGGAACGTCCAGACTTACCTCGCTTTGCGGGATGGTGGGGGCACGATGAAGAGCGACGTTTTCTAATGGAAAAAGAGTTTGTTCCAATGTATGGCGCAGAGGGATGGCAGTTGAGTAATGCGCCTATTTTGGCACTTGCTCCTTACAAAGCTAGTCTGGAGTTGTTTGAGCAAGCTGGTTTTGAACAACTGCGCAATAAAAGCATCAAGTTGACAGGTTATCTGGAATTTTTGTTAAATAAACTCAACAAGGAGAACTATAACTACGATATACTTACGCCAAAACATCCAGCAGAAAGAGGATGCCAATTATCAATTTCTGCTAGGAATAGCGGAAAAGAGTTATTCAATTACTTGATAGCCAACGGTGTTATATTAGATTGGCGCGAGCCAAATGTCATTCGGGTTGCACCAACGCCAATGTATAACACCTTTGAGGAAGTATGGCGTTTTGTAGAGTTACTCCGATTGTATCGTTAAGCAAAATTGTGTCTAAAAAGTTTTCTCTAAATTTATCAATAACCCATAGCAGTATCATCAGGGTTTCGTGTATCTCCAACACCTACTAATTTTCCGTCTGGCAACTGTTGTATTGCTTTTATGACTGCCATGCGTTTAAGGTCTCTAAAAATATAGCCACGCTGTTCCAATGTTTCGCGTACTGCTACTGGGAATTGGTCTCCTTCTATCCAGATTTCATCAGGCTTCCATTGATGATGAAAACGACCTGCTTGTACTGCTTGGTACAAAGGCATATCAAACTCAATAACATTGACAATCGTTTGAAAAACAGCCGTAATGATAGTAGAACCACCTGGTGCACCGAGTACCATGAACCATTTACCGTCTTTTTCCAGAATAGTAGGGGTCATGGAACTTAACATCCGCTTTTGAGGCTGAATGGCATTAGCTTCTGCTCCAACAAGTCCAAACTGATTGGGAACACCTGGTTTTACACTGAAATCATCCATTTCATTGTTTAAGAAAAAACCTGCTCCACCCACCACGACTTTGTTGCCAAAGTTGGAGTTGAGCGTTGTCGTTACAGCCACTGCATTGCCCATAGCATCTACAACAGAAGTATGCGTAGTTTCAAAACTTTCTGTTTGTAGCTCGAAGGCATTCACAATGGAATCGCTTGGTGTAGGTAGCGTTTCGTGATAATTGGACATTCGTTGTTTTAAGTAATTTTTGTCAAGTAGCTTTTCCACAGGAACATTATAAAAATCTGGGTCGCCAAGGTATTCAGCGCGGTCAGCGAAAGCGCGTCTTTCTACTTCTGCCATAAGATGCACTGATTCAGCAGTGTGAAAACCGTAGTCTTTCAAAGGATAGTCTTCTATCATTTTCAGCATTTGAATAATAGCTATGCCGCCACTGGAGGGCGGTGGCATGGAGATAACTTTATACTGCTTATAAGTAGCTTCAACGGGTTTTCGCCAAGCAACTTCATAGCTTTCTAGGTCGTTCAAAGAAATAATGCCATTACCCCTTTTCATTTCAGCGACAATTAAATCAGCCGTTTCGCCTTTGTAAAAACCGTCTTTACCATTTTGAGCAATGCGTTCTAAAGTAAATGCCAACTCCGTTTGAATAAACTTATCGTCCAATAAAAAAGTATCTCTATTGGTGAAAGCATTAGTTTGTGTACTGTATTTTTCAAAGGTGCTTTTACCACTATTCAAACGACTAACTTCGCTTTCTGTCAATAAAAAACCATTTCGAGCTAGTTGGATAGCTGGTTCTATTAAATCCTTCCACTTTAGTGTGCCATATTTTTGATGCGCAGCCCACATACCTGCCACAGTACCCGGCACACCAGAAGCCAAATGCCCTGCTACGCTCAATCCTTCTCGCACATTACCTAAACTGTCCAAATACATATCTCTTGATGCGGCACTGGGTGCCTTTTCTCGGTAATCTAAAGCATCGGTGCTACCATCGGCATTCCTAATGACCATTAAGCCACCACCACCGATATTACCTGCTCTTGGATAAACTACTGCTAAGGCAAATTGTATGGCAATCGTGGCATCAATAGCGTTGCCGCCTTGTCGTAAAATAGCTACGCCCACTTCGGAAGCCAATGGATGAGCAGAAACCACCATTGCTTTTTCTGCAATCACTTCTTTTTCAATGGGATAATCCAATGCAGTAGTGTATTGCTTAATTTGTGGCGTAACGTTGCGGCAAGCATTTGCTAATAATAAATTGATGATCAATATGGAAAGCCATAAAAAGCGAGAGGATATATTTTTCTTCATACGAATTGCTTTATTTTTAGTGGTGAATTTAATCAAACAAATGAATTTTTATTTCAAAAAATCTAGTTTGGTCAAATAAAATCCAAGTGTGCTACAATCGCACCATCGGCACATGAGGAATATCATCTTCCAAGTACATTTCACCTACGACTTCAAAGCCAAATTTCTGATAAAAAGCAGTCAAGTATTGCTGCGCACCAATTTTGATTGCTCCTTTTCCGAAAAGTTGTTCTACTTGCTCAATGGATTTTTCTAATAGCGCAATGCCTACTCCTTTTTTTCTCACTGAAGGATGAGTGAGCACTCTTCCTATGGAGGTGTAATCCTCGTAGGAAACACCCTTAGGTAGTAAACGAGTGTAAGCGACTAATTCATTTTTGTCATAACCCATTAAATGCCAAGCTAATTTGTCTTTGCCATCCAAATCAAGATAGCAGCAGTTTTGCTCTACAATGAATACTAACTGGCGAAGTGCTACAATGTCATGCCATTCATAAATGTTTAATTCGGCAAAAGACTTATGGATGAAATTCATTTTTTTACGATGTGATGTTGAAATCAAAAGTATAAAAATTGCGATATTATCTCAAAAAAAACAATTTTTGTTAGGTGTTAATTTACGATGTAAAAACTTTATGTGATGAAAAAAACGTATCTCTTATTAATTGCCCTTTGTTGGTGTGTGCTAGGTGCTGCACAATCGAAGGAGAGTAAAAAAGAATCAGTTGATTCGACGGCAACTGCTACAAAAAAACATTCTTACGATAAGCTGATTTTGGAGGCTGAAAAACGACAAACGGATTCAGGATTGTTTATCGTCCATAAAATAGACGATAAATACTACTTTGAATTGCCAAAGGAATTGTTAGAAAAGGAAATTTTGGTAGTTAGTATTATTTCTGGTTATGTACCGAATTTGAATTTTGGTGGGGCAGGTATGAAGTCGCGCCCACAGCAAATCATTCGCTGGCAAAAGCACGACAATAATATATTGCTGCGCTCCGTATCTTATAACAACGTAGCGGATTTCAATGAGCCTATTTACCGCTCCTTGAAGAACAATAATTTCGAGCCAATTATTATGTCTTTTGACATTAAGTCGCCTAATAAGGATACTTCGGCTTATGTTATTGAAATAAGCAATTTATTCACGACGGATGTCCCAATGATTGGTCCATTAACGGACGGAGAAAGAAAGGAATTTGTGGTGAAGGGTATTGATAAATCCAGAAGTTTGATTGCACACATTCGGGCTTTTCCCACAAACGTGGAAGTGCGTCATGTGCTAACTTTCAATGCAGATAAATTGCTAAGCAATCAACTTACAGGTGCGCTTTCCTTGGAAATGAACCAATCTTTTATTGTACTTCCTGATGAGCCAATGCAGCCAAGATTGTACGATGCGCGAGTAGGTTATTTTTCTATCCAACAAACTAATTATAGTTTGGATGAGCAAAAAGCAGCTAAACGTAGGTACATCACTCGCTGGCGATTAGAACCGAAGGACAAAGCCGCTTTTGAACGTGGTGAGTTAGTAGAACCTATCAAGCCGATTGTTTACTACATTGACCCTGCCACGCCAGAAAAGTGGCGACCTTTTCTCAAACAAGGGGTAGAAGATTGGCAGTTAGCTTTTGAGGCGGCAGGTTTCAAGAATGCTATTATTGCTAAAGACCCGCCAACGGCAGAGGAAAATCCAGAATGGAGTCCAGAGGATGCTCGTTTCTCGGTGATGCGATATATTACTACGGAAATTCAGAATGCGGTTGGTCCTCATGTGCATGACCCTCGAACAGGCGAGATTTTGGAAAGCGATATTCTTTGGTATCATAATATCATGAACTTGCTGCGCAACTGGTTCATGATGCAAACTGCTGGCATGAATCCCGAAGCAAGAAAAGCGAAATTCGATGATAAATTGATGGGAGAATTGATGCGTTTTGTGGCGGCACACGAAGTAGGACATACCCTAGGTTTGCCCCACAACATGGCAGCAAGTTCTGCTTACCCTGTGGATTCATTGCGCTCACCGAGTTTTACGAAAAAGAATTTTACAGCGCCTTCTATTATGGATTATGCTCGGTTTAATCACATAGCACAACCCGGCGATGGCGACATCAACTTTATGCCTGGTATTGGTGAGTATGACATCTGGTCAATTATTTATGGCTATAAACCTACGGATGCCAAAACACCTGAGGAGGAACACAAGAAATATTTGAATGAATGGATAAAAGAACGTGCTGATAACCCCATTTATCGCTATGGTGCACAGCGTTTTAATCCAATTGACCCCACGGCGCAAACAGAAGATTTGGGCGACGATTTGGTGAAATCAGGAGAATATGGTATTGCCAACTTGAAACGTATTTTGCCCAACATTGTAGATTGGTCAGCGGAGGAGGGGAAAAATTACGATGAACTAAGGGAGCTATACGAGCAGGTAATTGGTCAGTTCAACAAATATTTGCGTCATGTTGGTACGATAGTAGGTGGCGTTTATGAGTACCAAAAAACATACGATGAGGAAGGAGCGATTTTTGTGCATGTGGAAAAAGAAAAGCAGCAGAATGCCGTGCGCTTTTTGAATCAGCAACTGTTCAATACGCCTACTTGGTTGCTGGAAGAAGCGGTGCTTTCCAGAATACAATCCACGGGAGTGGTCAATCAAATACGCACTTTGCAGGAGGGAACGTTGAACCGCTTGTTCGAGGCAGATCGCCTGAATCGAATGATGGAAAATGAAGCACTGAATAGCGCAAAAGCCTATCCTATGTTGGGTTTATTTGAAGACACGCGCAAAGGGATTTTTTCAGAACTAGCAAATAACACCACGATTGATCCTTATCGTAGAAACCTACAAAGGGCTTATGTGAATAAGATGCAAGATTTGATGAATTTGCAGGGTAATGCCTATAATCAATCAGATATCAAAGCAATGGCGAGAGGAACACTCAGCACACTTCAAGCAGATTTAAAGAAAAGTGTAAAAAAACAAAAAGAAGAAACTTCCAAATATCATTTGGAAGACTTGTTAAAACGAGTGGAGAAAATACTAGGCGTAGAGTAATAGAAAATTCACATACATCTCTGAAACAGATTGGTTTTAGAGATGTATGTCTTTACATAAAGTGCTTGTTATTCTATTGTTCTTGTGATAAAGAATATCAAATCAAAAATGAAAGATAAAGGAGTATCTCTATTCCTTATTAAAAACTAGACAAAGTAGTACGGTTTTTACTGCTAAAGGCTAATCAAGACTTTACGCAAACTTAATTTATGCTTAATCATCTTCTCAGAGCATTCTTATACATTTGTAATGATTTAAAAATGCACAGCAAATCAACTTTTGATAGTTAATTTGCAGAATTTACAGTTTATGTTAGCGCAAGACACATTTGACATAGCCATTATTGGTGGGGGCATTATTGGAACAGCTCATGCTTACGAAGCGGCTAGAAGAGGCTTGAAAGTTGCCGTTTTTGAACGCCACCCTAGACCTGTGGGGGCAACCGTAAGAAATTTTGGTATGATTTGGCCCATCGGTCAGGCAGCTACCACTTTTGAGCGAGCTATGCGCTCGCGTGCCACTTGGTTAATATTAGCAAGAGAAGCCAACTTTTGGGCAAAACCTTGTGGTTCACTACACCTAGCTTATCATAATGATGAATTAGATGTGATGAATGAGTTTATTCAAACTACGAGAAGCGTTGGTTATCAGGTAGAAATTTGGAGTCCTGAAAAAACAGTGGCAAAAAGTAAAACAGTCAATCCTATTGGATTGAAAGGGGCAATGTGGAGCGCAACGGAAGTGAATATTGACCCACGCGAAGCCACTGAAAAGTTGCAACAGTATTTACGCCAAGTGTGGAATGTGACCTTTTTTTATCAAACGGCTATTGTCCATGTGGATTACCCCTATCTTTCCGGTGGGGCAAAAACATGGAAAGCTAATCATATTATCGTTTGTAGTGGTGCTGATTTTGAAACGCTTTATCCACAAATCTATGCCGAACAGCCTATCACTAAGTGTAAGTTGCAGATGTTGCGTACTGTTCCGCAGGAAAATAATGTCCAGTTAGGACCTAATCTAGCTGCAGGCTTAACACTTCAACATTATGCTTCTTTTGCGCACTGCAAATCGCTGGTGCGATTGAAAACACGCTTCGCTAGAGATATGGCAGAATACAATAAGTGGGGTATTCATGTACTACTTTCTCAGACGCACTCAGGGGAACTCACCATTGGCGATAGCCACGAATACGGGTTATCAGTTAATCCTTTTGACAGAGCAGACATCAATACACTCATTTTAAATTATTTACAACGATTTGCAAAAATTCAAAACCCCAGTATTCAGGAAACTTGGCATGGTGTGTATGCTAAGTTGCAAAATGGAGCAACATCATTAGTGCTGCATCCTACCAATGGAGTAACTATTGTCAATGGTGTGGGGGGAGCGGGCATGACACTTTCTTTTGGCTTAGCGGATGAGGTAGCAGAAATCATTGGAATGGATAAGCCATCCGTCAATTTAGTGTAGTGTTACCAATAGTTACTTTTTTACAACCATAAATTCTACTCGCCTATTGAGTTTTCTTCCCGTTTCATTTTGGTTGGAGGCAATAGGCAAAGTGCTTCCAAAGCCCATACACTGTAAGCGTTCTGGCGCAATACCATTATCGCTTAAAAAGTCAACCACTTCTTGTGCTCGTTGCTTAGAAAGATATTGATTATAGCTTTCACTACCCTGATTATCCGTGTGGCCACGAACTTCTATAACCATTTCAGGATATTCTTGTAAAATGCGCAGCAGTTTTCTCAATTCTTGATAAGAACGAGGGAGTAGTTCAAATTTATCAGTATCAAAAAATATGTTTTTAAGTTGAATGATTTTTCCTGGTTCTAGTACAGCTAGGCTGATGTCATTTGTATCCAATGGAGCTTTTATGATAGGTGGAATTTTTTTTACTAATACATCATCAATATAATAATAAGCAAATTTTAATGGGTCTTCTACTTTTGGCACAATTGTTTTTGTGAGGCTATCTGAAAAAAAATTGCCAATCAAGATATAATCTGCATCTTCTGTGGCAGTAAAATAACCAGAGACCTTAACCCATTTTTTGGGCGAGGTAGTGATAACGTTATCCGAATTAAAAAGTGGAACTATTTCTATGGGGCGATCTACTTTTATGTCCGTCGCCCCTTTTGTAAAATGTACACCTATATTATTTACCTGTAAAGAACGAACTAAAGGCACTGTCCAAAATTCAACATAATAAGTTTGCTCAGGAACAAGTGCCTCTAATAACTGCACTTGAATATACTCTCGACAGTGAGGTTTGCCTTGTTCACAGCCATAAACTGTAATACCAACCATAGAAGCCCCTGTACGTACTTTTTGTTCCCCGAACCCTTTGTCTGCCCAATGTTCTGGCACTCTTACTTTCGGGCTAAAGGCATCGGGCGAGGCGGCAGTAGCCGATGACCAATAGCGCATGACATCAGTGAAATGAGTACCTCGATAATACCATCCAATGGGCGTTTTGGAATATTCTTCAAAACTTGGATTAGGGACTAAGTTCTCTAGTTCCGTAAGGTTGGATTGTGCCTTTCCAATTAAAACATAAAAAATAAAAAAGAGCAACAAGACAAATTTTTTCATCTCTTAAATGTTGTCACTATATAACGTCATTAAACGATATTTTTTTATTTAGTTTAACTTTATTTCAATATCTTTTTCTATGATAAGCAATAATTACGAACCAATTGACTGTAATTTTTATGACCTATTAGAGGCTGCAGCTACCTTAAAAAAAGAATGTATTATTGACTTTTTTAACGCAGAATTTAGAGAACAACAAATACTTAGCAGAATTAAAAACCTTTTCACAGAGAACAAAGAAGAGTACATGGAATTAGAAAATGATACACTCATTCGGCTTGATAAAATTATCGCAGTGAACGGCAAAAAACTCCCCAATGTTTGTTGACGTATTCTTATCTTACTTTGTTTTCATACTCTTTTGTTGTAAACAAAGGTTGACTATCTTTGAGGAGTAAACTAAGGAAATCGTTATGAGAAAATTATCCATTTTTTTATTTGTTTTTTTTGTTTCGGTAACGCTTGCATCATTGCGCGCTCAGGAATCAGTTAAGGATACTACCTTGATTCTAAGTGTTTTAACTTTAGATGGCAACGAATATGTAGGTGAATTAGTAGAAAGAAATGCGGAAGTGGTTATTTTAAACACTTACAGGTTAGGTGTAGTAACAATAAAAACAAGCGATATTAAGAGGACACGTATTGTCAAGCCTAGCGAAATCAAAAGTGGACAGGTTTGGACAGAAAATGCCCAAGCAAGTCGTTATTTTTACACACCCAATGGTTACGGCTTGCGAAAGGGGGAGGGTTACTATCAAAATGTTTTAATATTATTCAATCAACTAAGCTACGGCGTTAGCAATAGATTTACAGTTGGAATGGGAACAGTGCCTGTTTTTTTATTTGGTGCAGATGCCTTTCCTATTTGGGTGACTGCTAAATGGTCTATTCCAGTGATAGAAGATAAAGTCAATTTAGGTATTGGTGGATTAGGTGGATTTATCTTAAACGGGGGTGAATCCTTTGGTATTCCTTTTGGCACAGCCACCTTTGGTAACCGCGATGCTAATTTTAATTTCGGATTAGGCTGGGCATATGGTGGTGGTGAATTTGCCAACCGACCGACAATTACATTGAGTTATATAAATCGGTATAGCAAACGTTCTTACTTTATCACTGACAATTATTTGATTACAAGTCCCGATTTTAGTTCTTTGTTTCTCTCTGCTGGAGGTAGAACATTGTGGGGCAATTTTGCATTAGACTACGGCGGTGTTTTACCCATAGGTGGTGATATTGGCACGTTTATTGTTATTCCTTGGTTAGGAATTTCTATTAACTTTGGTCAGTAAGCAAACTAAGTCAACCGTCCCATTTTTATGGAATGATTGACTCAGTTGCTATATTTTCAAATTCAATTAATGGCTTGATTTTACAAATCTAATCGTTTTTAAACCTTCTCCAGTTTGAATATTTAGGAAATAGATGCCATTGGCTAAACCCGAAGTGTCTAATTCAAGGTTTTGCTTACCTGCATAAAGTGTTCCCAAATGCTGTTTTATTACCATTTGTCCCATCGCATTGGATACACTCAACCTAGTAACAGAAGCATTTTTCAGGTCAAAGCTAATGTTGGCAGTTTGAGCTACTGGATTTGGAAAAAATTTGAAATTCTCTAACTCCAGCGTGCCTACTCCAGAAGTAAATGGCTGCCCAACCAATTGGAAGAAAAATTCTCCTGGTGCATCAGAGGTAATTCTAGTGGAGATACGTAGTAGCCATTCTGTGGGTTGACCAGTGAAACCAACAATAGTATCTATAAAGGCTCTTTGTCCACGAAATGATGATGTGGATAGACAATAATTAGCCCCTGAGCTATCTGCACGAGTATCGCAAGCAGAGAATAGGTCAACTACAAACTGTGTATTTTCTTGTACAGGGAAGAAGCGAAATTCTACTTCTTTATTGAACCCTGAATTAAAGCGATACCATACATCTAAAAATTCACCGGAAGGACGACACACTGGGTTGATTGTTCCTTCGGAAGAACCACTCCTGTTTGTTCCTTCAAAAACGACATCAAAGTTAGTGGCACTTTCGCTAGTCGCTATAAATGCTGGCGTGGCATTTTCACAATTATCATTTACTGGTGGTGCTGGTGGTACAAATCTTTTTACCGTAAACACGCCATCCCCTAAATCAGCCGGTGACCAACCACCAAGTCTAAATTTGTAAACCTTACCTTCTTCCACAGGAAAAACTGCTCTTGAGGTAAAGTTACCGCAATTGTTATCATTAATATCCAAACCATCATCGCTGCATCCTATTAATGAATCAACAGAAATATTACATTCATTCTCAGGGGATGCTACATAAACTGCCATTCTTGAGTCAAAGTTAGAAGTGCCACAGTTAGACCACTCTAAGAATCCTGTGAAAGTAGATTTCCAAGTGTACCAAATGTCATTGTAAACGAAACGCTCTCCTACATCGAAGCAGGATTGTGGATCATGTTCTGGTTTGCCTGTTCTTGCTCCTGCTGTTGAAAATAGAACAAGGGTAGAATCACTAGCCCCCAAGTCAAGTTCAATAGCTCCAAAGCAATTGTCATTTATTGGTGCATTTGTTGGACGGAAAGGAAGTAACGAAAACGAACCAAATCCAGATTCACCTGGCGCGCCACTGCCCCAACCGCCGATTCTCAGTAGGTATTCTTTACCTTCTTCCGCATCAAAAACTAAAATGGATTCAAAGTTAGCACAACCTGGACCATCCTCGCTACAAGCAATGATGTTGGCATCTGTACCTGGACAAGCTGCATTTGGTCCATAAACTGCAATTTTAGTATCGAAATTGGCTTTGTTACAAGTGCTAAATTCAACAGCACCCGTTTCTTGTGCTGTCCACTTGTACCATACATCGTTATAGATTACGTCAGGGGTGCTACCTCCACTGGGTAAACAAGCTGTTGGGTGTCTTGGACCATCAGTTGTTGCACCTAGTGTAGAGAATGCAATAGAATCGGAAAGCATTACTGTTATTGCATTATCGCAGTTATCGTTTACTGGTCCTTCACTTACCGTTATGTTGCTAATGGAAAAGGTACCAAAACCCGACTCGCCGGGTGCGCCACTGCCCCAACCTCCAATGCGCAGAATAAAGGTCTGTCCTTCCATTACTTCAAATTTTACTTTGGAAGTAAACCCTGCACAACCACCTGCATCCTCGCTACATCCAATCACATCTGCATCCGTAAGCGGACAAGCAGCATTTGGTCCGTAAACGGCAATTTTGGTATCAAAATTAGCTGTTCCACATGTAGAAAATTCAGCAGTTCCAGTAAAATTAGCCTTCCACTTGTAGTAAACATCATTGTAAATGATACCGGGTGTACTTCCTCCTGCTGGCAAACAAGCCGTTGGATGTTCTGGTCCATCTGTGGTTGCCCCAATAGTCGTAAATTCAATGCCTTCTCCTAAGTTTACTTCAATTGCTGTTTCGCAAGTATTATTAGGAGGAGTTCCCGATTCTTGAAATACTTTTAAGCCAAATGTACCAAACCCAGATTCACCTGGTGCGCCATTTCCCCAGCCACCAATGCGCAAGAGATAAGTCTTTCCTTCTTCTGCATCGAATGTTAAAACGGATTCAAAATTGGCACAGCCAGGTCCGTCTTCGCTACATGCTAAGATATTAGCATCCGAGCCAGGACATTCTACGTTAGGACCGTAAACAGCTATTTTGGTATCAAAGTTAGCCTTATTGCAAGTGCTAAACTCAATTTTACCTGTGAGTGTAGCTGTCCATTTGAACCATACATCATTGTAGATGATTCCAGGTGTTGCGCCACTTGAAGGTAGGCAAGCCATTGGATGTTCTGGTCCGTTAGTAGTTGCACCTATTGTGCTAAAAGGAATAGAATCGGATAACACAGTAATGACAATAGCACTGTCGCAAGTGTTGTTGATTGGCACAGATTGTGTCCAACCAGTGATGCTAATAGCAAAAAACGCTATCAGCACAAAAAGTAAACGTTTGTTCATAGTTGCAAGATGTTAAATTGAATCAATGAAATTAATTACTATTTAATCTTGCAATATTAGAAATATTTAGAACATTTATTAGGATATATATATATATTTTTTTGAAGCTATTTGGTGTCAAATACGGAATTAGGAAGGAAAAGAAATGTAAAATATTTATTTATATAATTTAACGATTAATTATACCGTTAATTCTATTTTTAACCAATTTTAAATTGTTTCTAATTCAATGAAAAATGTAATACCATTTCTGAAGAATGATGAAACATAAGTTCCTGGATGTTTGGTGTCATCCATTCCGCCAACGGCCATTCAGCAATACCTTCTATTACATCAAAAGCTGATTCAGCGACAAAAACAGTCCACAATTTGGCACGGTCAAGGGAAAGCGAATAAGATTTTATTTTGCCTTCTGCCAGCAATCGGTCTATCATCAAACGTTGCATGGGAATAAGATTAATAAAATCCTGTGGGAATGGGTTAGGCAAATCAAATTCTACCATATATTGTTTCAGCATATCTTATGTTGTTTGTTCACCAAACAGAACAGCAAAGACATTGCTTTTGTTGCTAAATTTGAGCGGATGGAGTGTCGTAAATTTGATAGAGGACGGGTAGCAATTTTTCGTGAATCTTCGGTGTAGCAGCAAGTACGTTTCCGCCAAAAAGATAATCGTCTCCACCTTGAGCATCGCTAACCTTTCCGCCTGCCTCTTGAACAATCAAAATACCAGCAGCTACATCCCAAGCATTTAGACAATCCTCGAAATAAGCATCAAATCGCCCAACAGCAGTGTAAGCCAAATCTAGTGCAGCAGAGCCAAATCGTCGAATACCTCTTGTTTGTGGTTTTAATATTCTGATAAATACTAAAATGCGTTCTACTTGAGCAGCATTATCGTAAGGAAAACCAGTTGCTATTAATGATGCTGATAGTAATGTATTAGCACTTACTTGAATAGGTTGCCCGTTTAAAAATGCACCAATTCCTTTGCCTGCGTAAAAACATTCATCTAAACAAGGTGCATAAACGATACCTATTTGCAAAATTTCGTCCACCATTAATGCTACACTTACAGAAAAATGGGGGACGCCATGTAAGAAATTTGTCGTGCCGTCTAGTGGGTCAATTATCCAAGTTTGATAGCTTTTTCGGTTAGCAACCGTATTTTCTTCTGTGATGAAGGTAGAGGATGGTAGTATTTGTTGTAAACCTTCGACCAGCATCTTCTCAGCTTCTTTATCTACATAACTAACAAGACTATTCAATGCTTTGTCCTCAACATGCCCGCGTTCGACTTTTCCAAGTTCCTTTAAGATAAATTTTCCTGTCTTTTTTACTATTGAAAGTGAACGATCTAGTGTCCTGATGATTTCGTGCTGTTTCATGGAATGATTTTTATGACGTAATATCAATTTAATTTTAAAGAAAATCAGTAAATTATGTAATCAATTTTCAAAAAGGAATTGATGCTTGAACTTATGGTTGACCAAGACCTTGAGCGATAGGTAGATTTGATATGCACTTATAAAAATGATTTGAAGGACTGAAAGTTAGTAGAAAGGCTAAAATAATTCATACTGCCTGCTAAGTGAAATACTCCTTGCCCATAATCTAATCTAAAGCGGTTCACTTTTAAGCCAACACCAAAACTAAAACCTGCCAAACTTCTCAAGTTAGCTACTTTCAATTCCTGCCCACGAAGCACATTATAGCCAAAGCGCAATCGAAGGTTCTCTGCTTTGCCGAGAAAAAACTCACCATTAAAGACGAAATGGCGAAAGAAATTGGTGAGTTGCACATTTGATTGAGGCGTATCTTCAAAGCCACTGATAAAAAAGGTGTTTTCTTGGTTGTTGGGGTCGTCATAAAGAATGTTCCAGCGATTAAGGTAACGATAGAGCACAGAAAACTGGAAGGGCAAATATTTTAGACGTTTGGATAAACCAAGTTGCGCTTCATAAGGTAAAGATTCTTTAGTTTCGGCGTAGGTGGAAAGTTGTGTACCAACATTTTTGAAAAGTAAACTCAAGCCTAGATTTCTCAAAGTATCCTCATAAAAAACACCTAAATCCCCACTGATGCCAATAGAATTGTAGCTTTCTAGTTGCGAGGAAATAAATTTAGCATTTGCACCTAATGAAAGCCTATCGTTCAACGTTTTTCCTGCACCAAGTACAAAGGCATTTTCGGTAGCCCTAAATTCGCCTAATATATTGCCAAATTCATCAGCAGAGGTGAAATTACCATAACTAACATATTGAAAGCCAAGGTGTAGAGAAATGTCTGCTTTGCTTAGATGATGTCCATAGCCAGCGTAACCGTGTTGAATACCATCCAGTAAAAAGCTATGATTGAAACTTAACTGTTGATGCATTTTTATATTCAACAGTGCAGGATTGGCAAAAGCTAAACTGACATCAGCGTCTTTTATGCTGATTAAATGGTCGCCAAGTGCTGCAAGTCTAGCGGAGGAAGGAAAGTTAAGAAATTCATACACGTTGTTACCTCCAATTTGCGCCCACGAACTTATGGCTAATAAAGCATTTGCGAAGCTGAAAAGGAAAGTTTTTTTTAAGTATTTCATTTTATTTTCCTTGCCAATGGATGTTAAACAGATAGCACTAGACACTACTTTTTCTATCTACCCACAATCTTTGGACATTTTAAATCACCAAAATAATACAATAAACTTACTCCTGCCACTACGTAAGAATCGTTATTAAAGGCATTCCCTCTTTGGTCGCCAGTTTTATGGCGTTGGCTTATTCCCTCAATAGGAATGGAGCGATTAGACATAGCCGCGGCTACTGGTCCACGCAAATTACTAATATCTCCCGGATCGGCATAAATAGTGCTAACATCATCCAAATAATCTGAAAATAAGTAGCGTGCACTTATTTCAACATTAACACTCCAAACACTATTTAAAGATAATTTGATGCCACCACCATAAACCATACCTATTTGTGTGGAGTAATATTCCTCACCTCTAAATTGCCCTTCTGTCCCAAGGGGTCTAAGTTCAATCATCTCTCCTTGATACATTGCTTTAGGGTTAAAGTTGTAAACATTAAATCCGCCAAACAAATAGGGAGTGAAAAATTCATCTCGGCTACCGTGAATGTAAGGCATGAAATTAAATTCTATCTGACTGGCTGCCTCCAAAATATTAGATTGAAAACTCAAATTGCGCGAGCGTTCAAAAATGTTTTTAGCATTGGCATCATCTGCACCAATTGTCCCGTAATTACCTGAAAATTTGAGGGCAATTCGCTCATTGAAGTTGTATCTAAATATAGCTCCAGCAGCAAATCCAGGAGAACCAAGTGAAAAATTGGTGTTTAGGTCTCCAAAGTAATGAGACGCTCCCAACCAGCCTCCAGCTTCCCAACCTTCTTGCGCTTTGCTCACAGTAAATGAGCCGAGAAAAAATAATGTTAATAGCACGAAACGATTCACAGGAAAATGTATTATTATGATTTTATTTTGGTTAGTGTAATTAGTCATCTAGCCTATTTAGTTTGCTGTTTTGCTACAAAAAGTAAGACTTCTGGTTAAACGGCAAAACGCAGCAATGTAGTGTATGGTTATTTTGTTTTAGAGCTTGTCCTTTAAAAATTGTCCTGTGTAAGACTCTGTAACTTTCAAAATTCCTTCAGGTGTACCTTGATATAGGAGATTTCCTCCTTTTTTACCGCCATCTGGTCCCAAATCAATCAGCCAATCTGCTGATTTGATAACTTGCAAATTATGCTCCACGACTAATACGCTATGTCCTTTTTCTACAAGGGCATTTAATGCGTCTAAAAGTTTCTGCACATCGTGAAAATGTAAACCCGTGGTAGGTTCATCAAAAATAAAGAAAATATTTTCTTCTTTGTTGTCTTTCCCTAAATAAGAGGCTAGTTTTACTCGCTGCGCTTCGCCGCCCGAGAGTGTGCTAGAGGATTGACCTAGTTTGACATAGCCCAAACCTACATCTTGCAGGGGTTGTAATTTGCTGATAATGTCTTTTTTCTTAGCAAAAAATTCAATCGCCTCGTCCACACTAAGTTCAAGGATGTCAAAAATGCTTTTTTCTTGATATTTAACTTCTAGCACTTCCTGTTTGAATTTCTTGCCTTTACATTCTTCACATTCTAAGCGAACATCTGCTAGAAATTGCATTTCTATAATTTGTTCCCCTTCGCCTTTGCAAGTCTCGCAGCGACCAGCATCCACATTAAAGGAAAAATGTTTGGGAGAGAAACCTCTAATTTTTGCCAGTTGCTGGTCGGACATAAGCTTGCGTATAGCATCATAAGCCTTTACATAAGTCACTGGATTAGAACGAGAAGAGCGACCAATAGGCGCTTGGTCTATCATTTCAATTTGTTTGATTTTGTGCAAATCGCCAGTCAATATTTTCTGCTCGCTTTCTTCATTTGCACTAGTGCGCTCTAAATGTTGCTTTAAATTGGGGTAAAGAATTTGCTTGACCAATGTTGTTTTTCCACTGCCTGAAACACCCGAAACAACAGTAAGCGTATTTAACGGAAATTGCACATCAATATTTTTCAGATTGTGCATTTTAGCCCCTTTCACCCAAAGGGAGTATTTGAATTTGCGACGCTGTTTTGGCACAGGAATATTCATAGTGCCATTCATATATTTGGTAGTCAAACTATTGGCTGCTTCGGAGTAGATTTTTTCGTATGCCCCTGCGAATACTACATTACCTCCATTCACACCTGCCAAAGGTCCAATATCTACTAAGTAATCGGCACTTGCAATGACATCTTCCTCATGCTCTACCACAATTACGGTGTTGCCTAAATCTCTTAGATTGCGCAACACTTCTACCAATCGAGCAGTATCTTTAGGATGTAATCCAACGCTGGGTTCATCCAAAATATACATAGAGGCGGTCAGGTTGCTTCCTAAGGTACGGGTTAAATTAATCCGCTGAGTTTCGCCGCCTGACAATGTGCCAGATGTTCGATTGAGCGTCAAGTAGCTTAATCCTACACTCGTCATAAATCGTAAGCGATTTTCGATTTCGAGCAGCAAACGCTTGCCAATATTGAGGTCTTGTTCATTCAATTTCAATGACTCGAAGAAGGCTAATAGTTCGTCAATAGGTAAATCAATCAAGTCGGTAATAGCTTTCCCACCAATTTTCACATAAGTAGCCTCTTTTCTTAATCTTCCTCCTTCGCAAGTAGGGCAGATGGTGCGTCCACGATAGCGCGCCAACATGACACGGCTTTGGATCTTATAGGTTGATTCTTCTAATTGTCTGAAAAATTCGTTAATGCCTTGAAAATATTTTGTACCCTCCCAAAGCACTTTTCTTTCTTGCTTTGTCAAATCTTCATAAGGACGATGAATTGGAAAATTGACCGCATCTGCCGCTGCAATAAGTTGCTCCAGCCACCAACTACCTTTTTCGCCCTTCCAAGCAGCAACTGCACCTTCATAGACAGAAAGTGATTTGTCGGGAATTACTTTTTCTTCGTCAATACCCATTACTTTCCCAAAGCCTTCGCACTGCGGACAAGCACCATAAGGGTTGTTATAGTTAAATAGTTGAGGCGTTAAGTCTAAAAAAGTAATGCCGTCTAATTCAAAGCGATTGTTGAAATTTTTGATAACATCGTTGCCTACATCAATGATACACTCGCCTAAACTTTCGTAAAAAGCAGTTTGTACAGAATCAGCAACTCGTCTGGTGTTTTCCTCGTCATTGTGTTTTACTACAAATCGGTCAATTAGAATGCGGAGTTCGTCCGTAGGCGCGTCTTTTATTTTTTGACTTAAATCTAGTAAATCGCTTTCCAAAATGGTTTCGATTTCATGGCGTTCGCCCTTGTAGTCCAAACGGGTATAACCTTTTTGTAGCAATAAGCTAAGTTCTTGTTTTAGTGTTCTTTCCTGATATTGCTTTTGCAAAGGGATAAATAACTGCACTTTTGTCCCTTCTGCTTGCGATTGAATAAAATCTACAACATCCGAGACTTCGTGTTTCTTTACCAAGTCGCCCGAAATAGGCGAATAGGTTTTGCCAATTCGAGCATAAAGCAAACGCAAGTAGTCGTAAATTTCGGTTAATGAACCTACTGTGGAACGCGCATTACTGGTACTCACTTTTTGCTCAATAGCAATAGCTGGGCAAATGCCTTTGATATAATCCACATCGGGTTTTTTCATACGCCCAAGAAATTGGCGCGCATAGGAGGATAAACTTTCTACATAACGACGTTGTCCTTCTGCGTACAGCACATCCATCATTAAAGAAGATTTACCAGAGCCTGAAACCCCTGTCACGACTACTAACTGATTTTTAGGAATCCTAAGGTCAACGTTTTTTAAGTTATTGGTGCGCGCACCTTTGATATAAATGTAATCCTTTACGTTTTCTTCTTCTGTGTTTATGCTTTCTAAAATGGTAGTCGTTTTATTCATACTAATTTTTTATTCAAGAACCTTTTCATAACGCAGAATCAGGAGTTAGGGTTTTGAGGAGAAAAATACGCGAATAGGGTGTTGATAATTTTTTGTGCTAAAATCGGTATGGAATCGTCTAAATTGTGATAATTAATGTTTTGCAGGAAGAATTACAAACACAGACCACAGCGTGAATCAAGAAATTACAGCCTTACTCTTACGAGATTTACAGTTAGAAGAATCCGAAGAAGATATGCTTTCTGAAGAAGAACTTTTGCAATGGCTCGCCAATCAAATAGCTTATTTGATGGAATATCGTTTGGAATTTTTAATGAGCTTGATGTATCGCCTTGATGTTTCAGAGGTTAAAGTTCGAGAAGCCATCTCATGCACACAAGAAAAAGCTACAAATATGATACTAGCAGAATTGATACTTAATCGGCAAAAAGAGCGTCTGTTCACAAAGCAACATTTCAAGCAGCCTGATATTGAAGGAATAGATGATTGTTTAAAATGGTAGAAGATTACTAACGGATTGAACTTTTTTATGGATATTTGTAAAAATCGTAAATAATCAAATCTCAAGACAATGAATAAATTTCTAGTTCAACTAACACTTACCTTAGTAATAGGCACTTTGGTGCAGTTATTTTTGCCTTGGTGGAGTTTAGTGGTTGTAGCTGCTATTATCGGTTTATTTTTTAAATATAAATACGATGTAACGAGCTTTTTGGCGGGTTTTGTGGCGATAGGTATTTCTTGGTTTATTTATGCCTTTTGGCTTTCTAGCGGTTCTTCCACACTACCAGAAAAAATGGGGGAACTTTTTGGTGGGGTATCGCCATTTACTCTTGTTTTGATGAGTGCTTTTATCGGTGCTATGGCGGGTGGCTTAGGAGCTTTGACTGGCTCGATGGGTAGAAAATTAGTGGCTTAAACTTCGGAATAAATGGAAAACATAAGCATCGCTCAGGCGCAAGCCATGGTAGATGAATGGATAAATACCACAGGCATTCGCTACTTCAATGAACTAACCAATACAGCTATCTTGATGGAAGAAGTAGGAGAAGTAGCGCGCCTAATGGCTCGAATTTATGGCGAGCAGTCGTTCAAGCAAGCAGAAAAAGCACTTACCGCAAAAGAAGATTTAGCCGATGAAATGGCAGATGTACTATTTGTGCTCATTTGCCTCGCCAATCAAACTGGTGTAAATTTAACGGATGCACTAAAGAAAAATTTAGCTAAGAAAACAAACAGAGATAGCCTGCGTCATGCACAAAATGAAAAATTGAGGTAGGGAGTAAACTAACTTTAATAGGTTTTTCATGGAATATTGATAAACTTATGCGTTTGCAAACTCAAACGCCACTTAGGATGCTGCAAACAATATTGGATAGCCAACTGAATATTTCGAGCTTGATAGTTTCCATCCATAGGTTGTAAATAGAAATACTTGAAATTTAGATGAGTATATAGCTCAGGCGCTGCACCCAATTGTGGGAACACTAATTTTAGTTCATCTCCTTGGGTAATCACAAGGTTTGTACCTGCCTTTGGGCTCATACACACCCAGTCAATACCTTTTGGCA
Source organism: uncultured Saprospiraceae bacterium (assembly GCA_937944245.1). Classification (GTDB taxonomy): domain Bacteria; phylum Bacteroidota; class Bacteroidia; order Chitinophagales; family Saprospiraceae; genus JAAUTG01. Next base: position 34,474 of record CALDYY010000009.1, read on the forward strand.
CTTCAATTGTTCCATTAGTTTCAATCGCTACTTCAAACCCTTGTTGGTGAAAAGCATCAATTAAAGGTTCGTCTAGTTGTAGCAGCGGTTCTCCGCCTGTACAAACGACATAAGGTTTGCCTGTTTGTAAGTTGGGTTGCCAAAGGCTAGCGATTTTAGCAGCTAAGGTTTGAGCAGTGTAGCGTCCACCATTTTCACCATCCGTGCCTATAAAATCGGTATCACAAAATTGGCAAATGGCTTTGGAGCGGTCTTCCTCTCTTCCCGACCAAAGGTTGCACCCTGTGAAACGGCAAAAAACAGCAGGTCTGCCTGTGTGCGCGCCTTCACCTTGAAGGGTATAATATATTTCTTTGACTTTATACAAATGCTGATGATTCAAAGGCTACTTAAATTGCTTTGGATAGTAAAATGCTTTAAGTACCCCAGTGGTTGAGTTGAATGCCGCCCAATCATTGATAGCTGCCTCCACCTGTACCATTCCGCAGGTTGGAACATTATCAATAACATTGTGATGGAACAAATTAGCCAATAAGGTAAAGGTTGGATTGTGTCCAAACATCAAAACACTAGACCAGCTATTATCCAACTGTCGAACAATATGCAGTATAGTGTTTACATCCGCTTCATAAATTTGATCTACCACAATAATGTGTTTTTCGGAAATATTAAGTGCTTTTGCAAAGTAGGTTGCTGTTGTAAAAGCACGTTTCGCTGGACTACTAATAAGAGCATCCACGGTAGGATTTAAATTGCTCAAATGCTTTGCCATCATTGGTGCATCAGCTAAACCTCTTTTATTTAAAGGGCGGTTAATGTCTTTTAAAGATTTATCAGACCAGCTCGACTTGGCGTGCCTAATAAAGAATACTGTTTTCATTCGATACGTTTTCAGTACATACTGCAAAAATTAAGCGAAGCTCCAGCTCACATCTAAAGATTTAGCTAAAGTTTCGCCATTGTTAATTTTCAGCCAGTAGTCATCCTACCAAGAAATATCATCATCTTCTGTGTTGAAATCAACACGACCACCATCATTATTTTCTTCTTCATACTCATCGTGGCGACGTGTAAATTCATCATAGTCATAATCAGGTAGTAACTGAGTTTTTACGTGATTAATCGCTTCTTCTAATCCTTCAATAAAGCGATTGAAGTCCTCCTTATACAAGAAGATTTTGTGGCGTTCATACCCATCCCCATTAAACTTCTTTGTACTCTCTGTAAGGGTTAAATAAAAATCATCCCCTTTTGTTTGACGTACATCAAAAAAGTAAGTACGTCTTTTCCCCGCACGCACCTTTTTCGAGTACACACTCTCAAATTTTGAGTTTCTCCCGTTATCCACAACGTTCTATTTTAATTGAAAAATGATTTAAAACGCTTGCAATTCAAAAATATTAATCAACAATTAATACATCAAAGATAACCTATCTTTTTAGGAATTACTTTCTTGTGTTCTTATTACACACAAAAGTAATGTTTTGAAAAAAATAAAAAAATATTCCTGATGGAAAAGGCGGTTAGGATAAACTTTTGACAAAACAGATTCATTTCAAAAACAAATTATTCTAGTTGCCCTCATGGTAGGATATAAAAATGATAGCTCATGTTGTCATATGTAAATAAAAAGTGGGCATATTTGACAATAAACTTTTTATTGGAAAAGTGAATAACTCTTTAGGAAGAAGTAAAATTTAGCTGTTTTTGTGATAAAAATAACTACTTAACATGGGTACTTCAGCACAAACTTTAAATAAATCCCAAATCACTAATGAATTTAAATTACTTCAAGATAGCATTTGTCATCAATTAGAAGTGGCGGATGGTCTAGGAAAGTTTCGGGAAGATGTATGGGAACGACCACTTGGCGGAGGCGGACGCTCCAGAGTCATCGAAGGACAAATTATCGAAAAAGGCGGTGTTAATTTCTCTGCGGTTCACGGAGAAATGGCAGACGAGATTGCCAATAAATTAGAAATGCGTGGTGGCGAATTTTATGCCACAGGGGTTTCTATTGTCCTACATCCTGTTAATCCACTTGTTCCCATCATTCACATGAATGTGCGCTATTTTGAAATGCAAGAGCACGATGCGCCGAAAGGACAAATTATTTCTTGGTTTGGTGGCGGTATTGATCTTACGCCACATTATATTGATGATGCAGATGCTCAATATTTTCATGCGCAACTCAAAAAAGTATGCGATTTTCACCATTCTGATTATTATGTCCAGCACAAAGCATGGGCAGATAATTATTTCTATTTGCCCCATCGTCAGGAAACAAGGGGAATAGGTGGTATTTTCTTTGATAGACTTAGTGCTCAAAATGGGGTTTCCACAGAACAGCAATTTCGATACGTTATGGATGTGGGGTATGCTTTTGCGCCGATTTACACTTATTTTATGCGCAAAAATCATGCTTTGCCTTACAGGGAACAGGAAAAAAAATGGCAACTACTCAGAAGAGGACGATATGTGGAGTTTAATTTAGTTTGGGATAGAGGTACAAAATTTGGTTTACAGACCGAAGGACGTACAGAATCCATCTTAATGAGTATGCCGCCTCAAGCCAATTGGATTTATGATTATCAACCCACTGAAGGTTCAAAAGAGGCAATTACCTTGAGTAAACTAAAAAAAGGCATTAACTGGCTTGAAAAACAGACAAATCCTGTTGGCTAATAGCTGCTGCCATTAATGCAGGAAACTGATTAGGCGTACAAGCAAAACTTGGAATATCTATCTGATTAAATGCGGCTGCCAAACTTCTGTTAAAAGAAGGTGCGCCTTCATCGTTTAGCGCAAGCAGGCAGATGACCTGTACACCTTCGTCCTTAAGCTGCCTTGATGTTTGCAGGAGTTGTTGAGGATTTCCGCCTTCGTAAAGGTCACTAATAAGCACTAAAATAGTGTCGGTTGGGGCTTGCACTAAGGTTTTTGCGTAAGTCATTGCTTGAGCAATATCTGTACCGCCACCAAGTTGTGTACCAAAAAGCAACTCCACAGGGTCTTCTAAATATTGCGTTAAGTCCACTACTGCGGTATCAAATACAATAAAATGAGTTTTTACAGTACGCAAGGAGGCAAGGATTGCCCCTAAAATACTTGCATAAACCACAGAAGAAGCCATAGAGCCACTTTGATCTACCAGCAAAATAATGTCTTTTAATGCTCGTCCTTTTTTGCTGAATCCAATAAATTGTTCGGGGATAATCTTTTGTAAATCAGTTTGATAGTTTTTTAAATTGCGATTAATAGTCCTATGCCAATCAATTTCATTCCATTTTGGATTGCGCTCATGAGTGCGATTGCGAAGGGCATTGTTAATGGATTCTCGCATACTGTTGTAAAGTTGCTCTTCCAACTCTTTTACAATTTTTTGAATGACTGCCCTAGCCGTTAACTTTGTTTTTTCTGGAATTAATTGATTAAGTGTAAGTAAAGTACCTACCAAATGTACATCAGGAACAATCGTTTCCAGCACTTCGGGTTCTAGCAATAACTCCTTGATACCTAGCCGTTCTATGGCATCGCGTTGCATAACATGTACAACAGACGTAGGGAAATAAGCCCGAATATCCTTCAACCAGCGATTAAGATTTGGGCTACTGCTGCCTAATCCTCCTTTTCTTTCTGATGAATCGTAAAGTGCTTCCAGTGCGGCATCCATTGCTTGCTGGACGCTGTCAAGTGGAATCGTTTTTTCTTCATCAGCGGATTGCCCTAAAATAAGTCGCCATTTTTGTTCTTTACTTAATTCCATTCTCTATACTGTTGAGGGCCAATTCACTCCACCAAATTCTGCTTGCATTTCCAATACATTTTCATCAATCCATTGTCTTACTTTGTCTTTAAATTCATCCACGTCTTCATAGAACATAGGTTGTCCATACCGCATTTTTATAGGAGTTACCCTTTTGCAAAAAGTTTTGTTGACAAAATGACTGAAAAAACTTTCATCCTTGCGCACCCAAGCGTCTTGAGGGTATTTGTATTCAATAGCAATCGGGACAATAGGAACACCAAGTTTTACGGCAGTAGCAAAAGTGCCTGGATTGAACGTTAAAGTAGTTGGACGGTCTCCCGTAGTGCCTTCAGGGTAAATGAGTACAGAATAACCATCTTGAATCGCTTTTGCCATCGCTTCGCGCGTAGCTTTACGGCTATCTTGATTGCTGCGCTGCACAAAAATAATGCCTGTAAAATCAACAGCATAACCGATGAGTGGCCAATCCCTGATTTCTGCTCTAGCTACAACGACCACTTTCATCAAATCAATCGCTACCACTCCTGGGTCGTAATAGCTTCTATGGTTACCAACATAGAATGCAGGTTGCTCAATGGGTTTGCCTGTAATTTCTGTTTTTACGCCAAGAGGATATCTTAACACTTTAGCAAACTCTGTCCGAAGTTTTAATCCACGACTCAATTCGCGCCCCCTAAACAAAGACACAACAATATACCGCCCTAAGTAAATTAATACCAATGATAGGAATATAATCAAGCGAGAAAATCCTATAATTTTTCCCATAATTTTTATTTACAAAATTTTATTTTGTTCAATCTTTTTGTTGTTAAACACTTTCGATTTAATATACAAATTACACCCTTTTTAGGAACGCTTCTTTCCGTTTTGTCGTTAAAATAAAATCCATCTCCTTTGCAACAATGAACAAAATAACAAAAGCCTTCTCAAAGAATCCTTACGTTTCGCTCATGCGTATTTCTTGGAAATATGCTGCTGCTGAACGCTACCGTTATTTACTTATCTATCTTATGTTTACTGCCAGCAACATCTTGTCGGCATTAGAACCAGTCATATGGGGATTATTTATCAATGAAATTCAAAAACAAGGTACAAATATAATTTACTCTGGCTGGATTTATGTAGGTGCTTTCATGTTGATTCGCTTTCTAGATTGGGCATTCCATGGCAATGCACGTGTTATGGAGCGTTTGTTGGCATTCAACATGAGCCAAAATTTTTTAGAAGAACTTTACCATAAAACGATTCATCTTCCCACGAAGTGGCATCAAGATAATCATAGTGGTGCTAGCATCAATAGAATTAGAAAAGCGTATGAAGCCTTGCGCGATTTTTTTCAGAATGGCTTTCGTTACATTCATGCTATTTATAAATTTGTGTTTGCTTTTGCGGCCATTCTCTATTTTTCTCTCTTGTTTGGAGGGGTCGCCCTACTCATTGGCATCGGTATTATTTTTGTTATTTCTAAATTTGATAAGCCTTTTGTGGTTGCTTTGAAGGAAACCAACGAGCGCGACCATCAAGTTGCTTCTACACTTTTTGATAGCCTTTCTAATATTGTTACCGTCATTACCTTGCGTTTGGAGCAACGCATGGAAGAAAGCCTTTTGCAAAAAGTGAAAGCCGTGTATCCACCTTTCAAGCGAAAAGCGGTTATCAATGAATGGAAATGGTTTGTCGTGGATATGCTCGTAGGGCTTATTTATGCTGTAGTTATCATTGGGTATCTTTACCAAAATTATATTCCAGGTCAAGTTTTTATGATTGGTGGATTAATTATGTTGGCGGGCTATGTCAATAATTTTGCTAGTGTATTCACTGATTTTGCTTGGCTTTACACTGAAGTGGTGCGATTGCACACAGACGTAACCACCGTTGAAAACATCAATCAAGCCTACGAGCAACATTGTAAAGGAGCGAGTGATGAAAAATTTAAAAAAAATTGGCAATCAATAGAAATTAGTAATCTCTACTTTTCACATGAAGTGCTTACGGAGCAGAAAAAAGTTCAAGGCTTGCAAGGTGTTCATTTACACATTGAGAGAGGCAAAAAAATTGCCCTAATTGGAGAAAGTGGAAGTGGGAAAAGCACTTTATTAAAAATATTGAGGGGTTTATATTTGCCAGACCAAGTGCCAGAAGTAATTGTTGACCAGACTATTAAGCAAAATCATTTGGCATTGGTGAACAATCAAGTGGCTTTGTTTCCACAAGAACCCGAAATTTTTGAAAACACAATTGAGTACAATATCACGCTTGGCTTGCCTTTTGAACACAAGGAACTTGAGGCTGCTTGTAGAACAGCCCACTTTAAAGAAGTCGTGGAGCAACTACCAAGAGGATTTCAGTCTAATATTCAAGAAAAGGGCGTGAATCTTTCTGGTGGGCAAAAACAGCGATTGGCTTTGGCTAGAGGTGTTTTTGTTGCTAAATTTAGCGACATCATTTTGCTAGATGAACCCACAAGCAGTGTTGACCCTAAAACGGAGATGAAAATTTATGATGAAATGTTTGCCCAATTTGCAGATAAGGCAGTCATATCCTCATTGCATAGGCTGCATTTGCTACCAAAATTCGACTACATTTATGTAATGAAGGATGGCAAAGTCGTAGATGAAGGAACATTTACTGACTTGCGCTATAAAAGCTCAATTTTCCAAGAATTATGGAAACATCAAGAGGAAGTGCTAGCAGTTTCATAAATGTGTTTGTTTTGAAGATTCAAGAAATCTTTAGTTCTTTGTGGATAAGAATTGGTTCAATAATCATGCAAATAGATCGTCAATTAATATTAAGATTACAAGAATTAGCGCGCCTAGAACTTTCTGAAGAACAGCAAGTGCGCATTCAAGCAGATTTAGGGGATATTCTGAATATGATAGAACAATTACAAAAACTTGATACACAAGATGTTGAGCCCTTAATTTATATTTCTGAAACTTACAATTCGCTCAGACCTGACGAAATTAGCAATCAACTCGAACGAACTAAAGCAATGGAAAATGCGCCACTTACAGACGGGACTTATTTCAAAGTTCCTAAAGTTATTCAAATCAAGTGAAGAAAAGCAAAAGATTTCTACCACAATGGCTAAAGAATCAGCTAATATGACAATCGCTATCATTGCACACGATGGAAAAAAAGCAGAAATGGTCGGATTTGTGAAAGATCACGTCGAACTGTTTAATCAAAAGAAAATTCATCTTATTGCTACTGGTACAACAGGTTCGCACTTGGAGCGCGCTGGCTTAGAAGTAGAGAAAATGCAAAGCGGTCCAGTGGGAGGCGATGCACAAATTGCCAGCCGTATGGTCGAGGGCAAAATAGATATGGTTATTTTCTTCAGAGATCCACTAGGAAAACATCCACACGAGGTAGATGTCAATATGCTCATGCGAATAGCAGATGTTTACAATATTCCTTTAGCCACTAATCCTGCTGCTGCAAAACGCTTTGTGGACACACTCTGAATTTGATAGAAAATTACAACCTAGCTCGTAAAAAGGTGTTATCTTTGTTTTTCATATTTATCATCTAAAATAGAGAATACTTGAAACGTTCCGTTTTAGTCATAGTAGTTATTTTATTAGTGCTTATTGCCGACCAGTCCCTCAAAATTTGGATTAAAACCCATATGGAATATGGAGATTATTTTAAAATCTTCAATTTGGATTGGGCGCGTATTCACTTCGTCGAAAATCCAGGAATGGCATTTGGATTAGAATTAGGCGGAGATTATGGCAAACTTATTCTGAGCCTTTTCAGAATTGTAGCGGTTATTTTCTTAGGGTATTTCCTTAATTCGCTCATCAAATCGGGTGCGCCACGAGGGCTACTTATCAGTTTTGCACTCATTTTAGCAGGTGCGCTAGGTAATATTGTGGATAGTGCTTTTTACGGATTAATCTTTTCAGAATCCTATCCTGGTATCGTTGCTAGAATGTTTCCTACTGAAGGAGGCTATGGTTCTTTCTTGCATGGAAAGGTAGTAGATATGTTTTATTTCCCATTGTTTAGTGGCACTTACCCAGAGTGGTTACCTATTAAAGGAGGTACTCCTTTCCTGTTTTTTAAACCTGTGTTTAACTTAGCTGATTCCGCTATCACAATTGGCGTATTTAATATTTTGTTGTTTCAAAGAAGTTTTTTTAAGAATGCAGAGGAGCATAAGCATAAAGCAGTAGCAACAGCAAAAAGTAACAACAATGGCAACGGTGATGTTGAAACATCATTAAATACAAATAGTCAAGAAAGTTAACTTGCTTTCCTGACTATTTTTTGAATCGGCTTTTATAGTTCCTCTAGCTTGTTGTAGTACACCTTTGCAAATCTGCGAATACAACCAACAGTTTTGCTCACTTCATCATAATTGATACTGTAATAAATACACTTACCATCTCGATAGGTGGTTACTACATCAGCCATTCTAAGGATACGAAGGTGTTGTGAAGTAATGGACTGCTCTAATTTGAGCGTATTGTAGATTTTATTGACGTTAATTTCTTCGTTTTGGTCAATAAACTCTAGTATTTTCATCCTTAGCGGATGTGCAATTGCGCGAAGCAATTCAGAAGCGTCTTGCAGCTTCTCACTGTCAATAATTGTTCTTGTTTTCATTAACGACTATACTTTTTGGCAAAAAATTTACTTACTTAGCTGGAGCAAATATCCATTTTTTATTTAATTTTTCAAAATATTTAACATTACTGTTTAGAGTTACTAACATAGAGAAATAAGCGTTAGATGTGTAATATGAAGTATTTACAGGCTCAAACATTATCAAAGATATTATATTAATAGTAAAAATAAAAAAATACATTCAATGAAAATAGCCGTAGCCCAACTCAATTATCATGTAGGCAACTTTGAAGGCAATCTTAAAAAGATGCTCAACGCTATTGATGAAGCCAAAATGCAACAAGCAGATATTATTTGTTTTGCTGAATTAGCGACTGTGGGTTATCCTCCAAGAGATTTTTTAGAGTTTGAGGACTTTGTCCTAAAGGCGGAGCAAACCATAACACACTTAGCTCAAGCAGCTCAAGATATTGCTATCGTAGTGGGTTCGATAGAAAAAAACACATCGGGCAAGGGTAAACCTTTGTACAACGCAGCCTACTTTTTAGCAGAAGGAAAAATTCAATATGTTCAGCATAAGGCACTTTTACCGACCTATGATATTTTTGATGAGTATCGCTACTTTGAGCCAGCGCGTACTTTTCAAGTTGTTCATTATAAAGGTAAGAAAATTGCACTTACTATTTGTGAGGATTTATGGAATTTAGGGCAAGAAAATCCACTTTATACCATTTGTCCAATGGATGAACTCATGCCGCAATCGCCTGATTTTATGATTAATATTGCCGCTTCGCCATTTAGCTACAAGCAAGCAACAGCGCGTATTAACGTACTAAAAGCCAATATAAATCGCTATAAAATTCCACTTTTCTATGTTAATCAATGTGGTGCACAAACTGAAATCTTGTTCGATGGTGGTTCGATAGCCATGTCGCCCGATGGTACAATTTTTGAGGAATTACCTTATTTCAAACCAGCATTAAGAGTGTATGATTTGGAAAAAGTGAGGCAAGGCGGACAACATTTTGAGCAGAAAAAAGAGAAAATTCAGCTTATCCATGATGCACTTATCATGGGACTACAAAATTATTTTGAAAAATTGGGCTTGAAAAAAGTGATACTAGGGCTTTCAGGTGGAATTGACTCTGCGGTGGTAGCCGTTTTGGCAGCAACTGCACTAGGAAAAAATAATGTTCGCGTTTTGCTGATGCCTTCTCAATTTTCTTCTGATCACTCTGTGCAAGATGCCAGAATACTTGCCGAAAATTTAGGGATTCAGTATGACATTATTCCCATTGAAAATATTTACAAAGCCTATGAAACGACGCTTCAACCTCATTTTTGGGCAACTGAATTTGGTTTAACCGAAGAAAATTTGCAATCGCGTGCTAGAGGAATGCTATTAATGGCGTTCTCTAATAAATTTGGACATATCTTGCTCAACACTTCCAATAAAAGTGAAATGGCAGTGGGCTATGGCACACTTTATGGTGATATGTGTGGTGGACTTTCCGTGATTGGTGATTTGTACAAAACAGAAGTGTACGAACTAGCGCGCTACATGAACCAACAAAAAACTATTATTCCTGAGCGCACCATTACAAAGCCACCCTCAGCAGAGTTACGCCCTGACCAAAAAGATTCGGATAGTTTACCAGAATATGACGTGCTGGATAAAATTTTGTATCAGTATATTGAAGAGCGACAAGGTCCTCAAGAAATTATTGACATGGGATTTGAAGAGGCTTTGGTCAAAAAAGTGCTTCGTTTGGTCAACATCAATGAGTTTAAGCGTCATCAGACTGCACCTGTATTGCGTGTGTCCACAAAAGCCTTTGGCATGGGAAGGAGAATGCCTATTGTTGCAAAATATTTGGTGTGAACTAAATGTCTTAAACTATAATATCTTCACCATCAAAAATTCTTCCACCACGACATCTCAGAATGCGTGCTGGAAAATTTTGGATAATTCGGTAATCATGTGTTGCAAATAAAACAGCAATATCATTTTGTTGAGCAAGTTTTTTTAATAACAGCAATATATCGTCAGCCGTTTCAGGGTCGAGATTACCGGTTGGTTCGTCCGCAATAATGAGGGTAGGATGATTCAGTAAAGCTCTTGCAATGACGATGCGTTGTTGCTCACCACCTGATAGCATGTGCGGCATTTTATCTATTTTATCCAGTAAACCAACTGCTTCTAGCATCTCCTTAATTCTATCTTGAATTGCATTTTTATCATTCCAACCAGTTGCTCTAAGTACAAAAAGTAGATTTTCACCAACTGTTCTATCGGATAGCAAATTAAAATCTTGAAAAACGATACCGAGTTTTCTTCGCAGTAGCGGAATGTTTTTTCGGTTTAATGTCAAAAGATTAAAACCAGCTATTTCGCCTGCGCCTTCTCTCAACGGTAAGGCAGCGTACAGTGTTTTTAACAAGCTAGATTTACCTGTACCTGTTTTACCAATAAGATAAGTAAATTCGCCTTTGTGCAATTTTATATTAACATCTTTGAGGACTAAATGATTGCCTTGGTAAATGTTTGCTTTATTCAGTTGGGCTATGGGTTCGTTCATTTATGGTGATTTTTGTCGTTGAACAGATGAAACTACTTCAATATGACTAAAGCATGAAACAACCTGATAAAACAAAGTGTATTTTTGTGAAATGATTTTAAAACGCTAAAATATGAAAAAAGTATATATTGCTGCTATTGCGATGATTTTTGTTGCTGTTGCTGTTTTTATGAGTTCTGCCAGCGACATGAGCACCTATTCCTCTTTTGCAGATGCCAACCAAGAAGGTAAAAAGGTAAAAGTAGTTGGGCAACTGGCTAAAGATAAAGCCATTGTTTATGATCCATTAGTTGATCCAAATGTGACTTCCTTTTATGTACGCGACAATAATGGCATCGAAAAAAAGGTCGTGTTATTGAAGGCAAAGCCACAGGACTTTGAATTGTCGGAGCAAGTAGTATTAACAGGAAAAATGAAAGATGGTGAATTTATCGCTACGGATATTTTGATGAAATGTCCATCCAAATATAAAGACGAAGAGTTGTATGTGAAATCAGAGAAGGGATAATACTTCTTTTGATGAACACGATTTGTATTACTATCAAAGTTTACTTTTTACACATCACCCATGTCGGAAATTAAATATGTTGGGGAATTACTCTGGCCCGCTCAAGTGGGACAGTTTGCTATAATACTAGGTTTTGTAGCAAGTTTGCTATCAGCGGTAGCTTATTTTTTTGCTACACAGCGCCGCGAAAAAGAAGACTTTTTGGGATGGCAAAATATTGGAAGATTGGGTTTTTTAGTACATGGCATTAGTGTACTTACGGTTATTGGTTTGATTTTTTATCTCATGCTTTCGCATCGTTACGAGTATCAGTATGTGCAAGCGCATACCTCTGATGATTTGCCTTTTCGGTATGTTTTCTCGGCTTTTTGGCAAGGTCAAGAAGGCAGCTTCTTGCTTTGGATGTTCTGGCATATTGTTTTAGGTATGGTATTGATGTTTTTTGCTAGACAATGGGAAGCTCCTACGTTAGCTACTTTGGCATTTATTCAAGCCTTTTTAGGCAGTATGTTGCTTGGAGTTTACATTACAGAAGACATTAAGATAGGTAGTAATCCTTTGTTGTTGTTGAGAGATACGATGAGTATTCCATTATTCAACAATGCAGAGTATGTGCAACTCATCAAAGGAAATGGCTTAAATCCTGCATTACAGAATTATTGGATGACCATACACCCACCGACGCTATTCTTAGGATTCGCTTCTACTGCAATTCCTTTCTGCTACGCTATTGCAGGGCTTTGGACAAATCAACACAAAGCATGGCTAAAACCCGCTTTAAAATGGGCATTATTTAGTGCGGGCATTTTAGGTACAGGTATTCTCATGGGTGGTGCATGGGCATACGAAGCCCTTAACTTCGGTGGTTATTGGGCTTGGGACCCAGTGGAAAATGCTTCGTTAGTGCCTTGGCTTTTGTTGGTGGCAGGTGTTCACGCTAATCTGATTTCTAATGCAACGGGCTATTCCATGCGAACAGCCTATTTATTCTATATTTTAACCTTTGTGTTCATTCTATACTCTACTTTCTTAACCAGAAGTGGTGTTTTAGGAGAAACGTCTGTTCATGCGTTTACGGAAATGGGGCTGGAGTGGCAGTTGGTTGGGCTTACAGGAAGCTTTTTATTACTAGGGCTAGGGCTTTTGGTGGCAAAAAGTAAGAATATCCCGAGCGCACCGAAAGAGGAATCTCTTGCTTCCAAAGAGTTTTGGATGTTCATAGGTACGCTAGTGTTATTGTTTTCTGCTGTGTTGATTATAGGTTCTACTTCCCTACCGATTTACAATAAAATTCGTCAAATTTTTGACCCTACTTTTGCTGGTTTGGTCATTGATAAGGCAATTCCGCACTATAATAAATATCAAATTTGGATTGCTGTTTTTATTGGCATGCTTTCCGGGACTGCACAGTTTTTACGCTATAAAGAATTTAATTTCGCTAAACATCTTTCCAAATTTGCTGCCCATATGGGCGTTGCATTGGGGATTACTGCGGTACTCACTTTTTTAGCTATACAATGGATTAATGCAACAGCTTGGCAATATATTATTTTGTTAGGTGCTGGTATCTTTACCGTTGTTTGCAATATGCAGTATCTCGTTGTGGTTACGCGAACGAATAGAAAAATGGTTGGTTCTGTGCTTTCGCACGTAGGTTTCGGCGTAATGATTATTGGTATTTTGGCTTCTGGGCTAAACAAAACCTATCTCTCTCATAACGAATTTGCCATGCGCGGTTTACTAGACGAAGAAATGATTGAAAAAAATATTATTCTTCAGAAAGGTGATCCTATTTTCATGAATGGTTATGAGGTAACTTATGTGAAAGATACAATGGAAGGCTTCACTAGGACCTTTGAAATTAACATGAAATACAAAGGAAAGACGGAGCAGGTACAACAAGAATTTAATCTTTATCCTAGCTTGCTTTACGATAGAGCGCTATCTAAGATTGCTAATATTAATCCAGATACGAAACATTATTTGGGCAAAGACATTTTTACGCACATTGCCAATGTTCCTAGAGTAGAATTGGATGTCGAGTATGCGAAAGAGGTAGAAGCAAGTTTGAACTACAAACTTTATCAGCCTAAACTTGGAGAAATTTTTGACATTAATGACACCATTACTATTAAAGATGAAAAACGAGGACTAGATACCTCGGTGGTGCGTCGTTATAGAGGTCAGCTTATTGGGATTGACAAACAACCTAAGCATCCTGATTATCATGCCGAAAAGGGGGATATTGCGTTGGGTGCAGTAGTGCGCATTCAAGACCGCGACTCCATTTACATTGCTCGACCTATGTTGGCGTTGCGTGGGCAAGTGTTGTATGGTTATCCTGATCAGGTTAACCGCTTGACGACCAAAGTAAAATTGAATGAAGGCATTTTTGATTTAATGCTCGCTGATGATGCTAGTTTAGATTATAAGGTCTATCACCTAAAACAAGGAGATAAAATCCAATTTAAAGCGTATCAAATTCAATTTTCAGGATTTAATAAAACGCCACAGCATCCTAACTATTATGCCCAAGAAGGGGATATTGCTGTTGGCGCGATGTTTAATATCAATAAAGGGCAACAAAATTATAGCGCACAACCTGTATATTTTATAAGAGAAAGTCGTCCTTTCAACTTAAAAGATGAAGTGTTGGAAGAAGGTATTCATATTCGCTTCAATTCGATTAATCCAAAGGAGGAATCTATTGAAGTGATGATTGGACAAAATGCCAACTCAAACGCAGGCATTCCTATTGAAATTGCGACTAACTCAGCGCGTACTGACTTTATCGTATTTGAAGCTATTGAATTTCAAGGAATTAATCTTTTCTGGATAGGCTCAATAACGATGTTACTTGGCTTGTTTTTTAGCATGTGGTATCGAATGCAGCAAAAACAGAAGTTAGTAAATGCGTAAACAATAATTGTAATTGTAAAGACAATTGAATTTTACTGCAACTATCTTTGAAATGAGGGCGTTGTTTGCAGTAAAATTCAGTTTATGAATCATCAAACGTTTAGCTTACTCCTTGTTAGTGTGCTTGTTCCAAGCCTGTTCAATTTATTCAAAAGTTGTACTACTGCGACGACCTCTCCAGAAATAAGTAAGGCACAAAGTATTATTAATCGCGCTATTGAAGTGCATGGTGGAGAAAGTCGCTATGCTAATTTAGAAGTAAGCTACGTTTTTAGAAATCGCTTATATACGTTGCATCATCAACCAAATGGTCAATTCGAGTACACTCGATCGTTCACAGAAAAAGAACAAAACATAAAAGATGTGTTAACAAATAGTGGTTTAGTACGCTATGTTAATGACGAGAAAGTTACATTACCTGATACCACTGTTAGTAAATACGCTAATTCAGTCAATTCTGTGCATTATTTTGCCTTGCTGCCTTATCGCTTGAATGACCCTGCCGTCATCAAAACCTACAAAGGAGAAACTACTATTAAAGAAAAAAACTACGAAGTAGTAGAGGTTACTTTTCGTCAAGACGGAGGAGGTGAAGATTTTGAAGACCAATTTTACTTTTGGTTCAATAAATCTGATGGTACAATGGATTATCTGGCATACAGCTACGATACGGACGATAAAGGCATTCGTTTTAGGGCAGTAAGTAATGTACAAGTCATTAAGGGGATGCGCTTTCAGGATTATATCAACTACAAAGTTCCTCTAGGAACGCCATTAGAGGTATTACCTAAAATGTATGAACAAGGCACTTTGGAAATGCTTTCTACGATTGCATTAGAGAAAATTCACATAGAATAAATACGTTTGTATGTGCCGTTAGCGTGACTTCCATCTATATTTGCGTCTGAATGATGAATTAATTCACCATTACTAAAGGTGAAAAGGAATTTTTTTAAAAAACGCAATTAAAAATGAGTACAAAAATTACGCTATTTACAGCTTTGTTCGCGTTGTGTTATTTACCATTTGCTTTAGCACAGACTACGGAAGAATTAACTGCTCAAAAAGAAGCAAAATCCACAGAGTTAGCAGCATTAGAAGCGCAACTCAAAGAATTAACAGGTAAAGTAGGCGCACTGAAAGCGGAAGTAACTGGCTTAACAGATTTACTTACACCTTATCCGCGTTGGAATGTCGGTGCTTTGGGAACAGTTGGCTTGAACTTAACGCAATTTAGCAACTGGTTGCAAAGAGAAACGCCGAACACCTCTGCTGCTACCATTGGATTTACGATGAATGGTTTTGCTAATTTGCAACAGAAAAAATATTTCTGGCGCAATGGTGCAAACATGAACTTGGCTTGGATAAGATTTAATGACAAAGACGACAGCGGTACAGACAATGAACTTAGAGTAGCTGCTGATGCCTTCAACGCTACTTCCTTGTTTGGCTATAAGCTGACAGAAAAATTTGCTGCCTCTGGTTTAGGTGAATATAGAACTTCTCTTTTGGATGGTAGATTTAACAATCCGGGTTATTTGGATTTAGGGGTTGGAGCTACATGGACACCAATTCAAAATCTCGTAGTCGTGTTTCATCCTTTGAACTACAATTTTGTGTTTTCTGATGATACTTTCGATTTCCAATCTTCTTTAGGCACAAAGGTTGTAGCAGACTACACACAACGTATCCAAAGTATTGCTTGGAAATCTAATTTCTCGGGCTTTTTGAGCTATAAAGATGCAGCCGAACTTTCTAACTGGACTTGGATAAATAGCTTTTCTACTGCTTACAAAGGTATTGGTATCGGCTTTGAGCTAGGTTTGAGAAATAACAATCAAGAGTCAGCAGCTAGAAATTTGAGTAATAACCCATTACAAACTTATTATGTGTTGGGCTTAAGTTATAGCATTGCAAAATAGTGCTTTTGTTAAAAGATAGTGGTGCTTTTGCGCCGCTATCTTTTAGAAATGAAAATACGCCAAATCACCCAAGTCAAAATACTAAAAGTGGCAAGGCTAACGCCTGTAATTACCTGATGATTATTTAAGGGAATGGCAATAATACTGGCAAGTGCCTTGTAAAGATTATACAAACCGAGAAAACAAGCTATGCCCACTACCATTAACATTAGCAAATTTACCATGAACGTATTGGTGTAACCATCAGGAAATAGGCGAATATCATTAACAACCAGTAGCAAGAAAATGGCTACGATAGGCAATAGGATGCCGTTAATTGCCTGAGCAAGAATAATCGCTGGAATAGGCTGAACATCAAACAAAGAAAAAAGTAATCCAATCATTAAAACAACGCCCCAAACTAATCGGAAGTACAAACTTCTGGGAGACCAATCAGGTGCGGATTTACCTGCCTTATGGAATGGCTTTTGAAACAAGGATTGAGCAGTTATTGCTGCTGCCAAAGGTGCTGTTATTGCAGAGCTTAATCCTGCGGAAAACAATCCAAAGGCAAAAAAAACAGCCGTCCAATTAGCGGACTGTTTAGCAATAGCATTAGCTAAGTTCTCAAAAGAAAATTCGCCAGTTACTGAAGTACCAACTACCAAAATACACATAGAAATAATACCACCAAACAGTACAGCAATCGCAACGCCCCATCGCATTTCTGCAATGCTTTGCTCTTGGCTGCTGATGCCCATGGCTAGAAATAAATTGTAAGGCACGATTGTTGTACCGATTAAACTTACAATTAGTAAGGCACTATTTTGTGGAAAGCTAGGCACAATAGCAGCTTCTAATACGTTATAAAAATAGTTATCTGTTTGCGTAGCAACATAAATAAATAGTATGCCCATTACTGCTACCACTATGCCTAATATACGAGCAATGAATTTGATATTTCCTACCCAGAGTATGCTTGCGCAGGATAAACCTATTAAAAGCAAAACCAATTTAGGATGCCAGTTAGTTAACAATAAGATACCAGACATAGCTCCAAGCAAATTTCCTGCTTGATAGGCAGCACAACCAAAAGAGACCGCTAAAAACAATAGTAAACTTATGTTTTCTCCTACTTCATCGGGGTACTTCAATGCAATAATTTCGCCGAGCTTTTTTCTTGAAGCGATGCTTGCTCTGGCAGCAGCTTCTTGGAGCAATATAGTAGCTAGCGTAGAAAAAAGTAATGCCCAAAGCAACGTCAACTGAAAATCAGCACCTGCGCGCGCCGCTGTGGTTACTGTACCTGGACCGATGAATGCTGCCGATACTAAAGACCAGAAAAGAACACTAGATAGCCCACGACCTAGAGAAATCTGCTTTGCCATATTGTTGAAGTGCACTGATTGACAGCAAACTTAACATTTTTGCATCAATTCCTGCTGAAAAATCAAAACATCTTTATACATTCGATGTAAATAACCAACGATTGTATGCCTATTAGCTTTAATAATCTTTTACGGCATTCATCCATTAAATCAAGAGGAAGACTTTAATTTAACACTTTCTATGTTAACTATTAAAGTGTACTTAGCTATTTGCGGGCAATACCACTTCAAAAGTTGTCCCTTTTCTTAATTGACTGCTAACTTGAATAGCTCCTTTGTTCAACTTTATTAATTCATTCACCAGGACTAGTCCTAACCCTGTACCTGCCTCGCCATTTGTACCCTTTCTACTCTTTTGGCTTTTTAACTCAAAAAGGGTATTCAATTCCTTTTCTTCCATGCCAATACCTGTATCGGAAATCTGTAACATAATTTTGTCCCCTTGCGCCAAACTGCTGACTTTGACTTGTCCTTGTGTGGGCGTAAATTTGATGGCGTTGTCCACTAAATTGCGCATGATGGTCGTAAAAGCGTTAGCATCAGCAAATACTTCGGCATCTTCAGGAAGGTTGATTTGCAGGTCAATCTCTTTTTGGGCTGCTACCGTTTGGAATTGTTCGTAAATATCCTGTGTGGCTTGCGCGATATTGATGGGTACTGGTTGGTACGGCAGCACGTTGCGTTGTTGTAATGCCCAGTTGAGGAGGTTGTCCAACAGGGCGTTTAATGAGAAAGCTGCTTGCTCTAGGCTTTGACTTAGTTTACCAAGCGTATCGAAGTCTTGTTTTTGCAAGAGGTAATCTATCTTTTTGCCAATGCCTCGAAAGG
Source organism: uncultured Saprospiraceae bacterium (assembly GCA_937944245.1). Taxonomy (GTDB): domain Bacteria; phylum Bacteroidota; class Bacteroidia; order Chitinophagales; family Saprospiraceae; genus JAAUTG01. Next base: position 52,944 of record CALDYY010000009.1, read on the forward strand.
CTAAAGAGGGTTTGCGCAAATCGTGACCGATGATGGCAAATAGGCGGTCTTTAGTGGCGTTCAAGGTTTCTAATTCCACTTTTTGAGCCGTGATGAGTTGATTGGCTTTGGTTTTGTTTCGGTAGTTTTGGTAAATAAAAAAGGCGAGTAATGCCAATAAGCTCAATCCTGCTATCAATCCGTATTGGATAAGGCGTTGCCGTTGGAGTTCCGCTTGGTAGAGCAGTTCGGTTTCTTTTTTCTCTTGGTCGAACTCGTACTGCATTGCTATTCGTGTTGTGGCTTTGGTCGTTTTTTCGTTAAACAAGGAATCCTTTAGGCTCATTGATTCTTCCAAATAGGTTAAGGCTTCCAGTGGTTGATTAAGTGCTTTGTAGGCTTTATATAGGCAGTCACAATTTTGTTGAATCATCTCCAAACTTTGCAGTTCATTTTTAGCTATTTCGTAACTTTGATGACAATACGCTTTAGCGGTTTTAAAATCTCTCATATCTATGGCATTGATTCCAATAGCGAATTGTAGATAAGGAACTAAAGAAACATACTTATTAGATATGGCTACGGCTAAGCCCTTTCGGAGTAAAGTGTCTGCTTTGTGAAATTCATTTTTGAAGATGTAGTATTCTGCTAGCTGATACTTCCAAGCCACCCAATTGTAAGTGTTTTCAAAGGAACTCGCCAATTTTTCTCCTCTTACAATATAAGATGCTAGAGTAGTTGTATCGTTTTGTGCTATCTTCAGGTTTATCAAACTCTTTAACTGGCTTAAGATAGAAAGATTTTCATGGAGCTTTTCTGAGATTTTTAGGGCTTCTTCTTGATATTGAATTGCTAAATCCAAATCCTTCATACTTTCATACGCTCTTGCCACATCTATTATAACATCAATTTTATTCGTTTCTTCTAGGTAAGGCAGTAAAGTGTAGTTCTCTAATGCCATAGATAAAGATTTTTCATAAAGCCCTTGTTCTCCATAGATGCTTGTCAATAAACCCTGTGCAGTTGCTAAATTCTGCACATCTTTATTCGCCTTTATTTTTGGGAGAAGTGCTTCCAAATTTTGAACTACCTCCTTCCATTTACCCAATCTCTTATAAGTCATATTGGTATTTAGAAGTACATTTAAAGCCTTATCTTCATTTCCTAACGCTAGGAAAGCCTTGTATGCCTGATCATAAAAATCTATTGTTTCTTCGTTATGTCCTGCAATGTGATGAGCGTTACCAACCAAAGATAATCCCACAGCAACCTTCTCTTCATTTGCAATAGACTTAGCAAAATCTAAATATAACTTGGAAAGCACAATGGCACTATCTAGGTCGTTGTAGAAGTAGTAATTTGTTGTAAGATCAAACAAAGCATTTAACCGTACCGTATCCACTTGGGTTTTATCCTCCCAAATTGTTCTAAGGCTGTCTTTGTTTCCAAAACAGTGGGTAAAACTCAAAAGAACAATCCATACGGAGAGCATCGCAAACAGGAAATATTTCATTTTATTTTTTATGTTGGTTTCTGTACCAAATTAATATCTAAAGAACAAGTAGCATTTGAATCCAGAAAAGATAGATTCAAAATAAAAGTAATACTACATTTTGGATATTTCTCTAGTAAAAACCATTTTTGTCAAGGTCAACATTATTGTTTAAACATTTATCAGCAAAATGTATTAATGACTAAAAGTACATCATTTTTTAGACTAAGCAAATATTTGGAATAAGGGCAATGGGTAATAAACTTAACATTCTTATTGTAGAGGATGACTTATCCTTTGGACTTGAGTTGAAGATGTTACTGGAGGAAATGGGCTATGAAGTACAAAACAACATAGACAATGGAGAGGAAGCCTATGATTTCATCTATATGCATCGTCCTGACTTGATATTAATGGACATTAACTTGAGTGGTGAAATGTCGGGAATAGAGCTTGGACAACGCATTTTGTCCTTCAACATTCCAATTATTTACATTACTTCCTTTAATGATGAAAGGGTATTTAAGGCAGCTCAAGCCTCTAATATGATTGCTTATCTAGTAAAACCTATCAATAAATATACCTTGCAATCTACTATTGCTCATGCGCTACAAGGGGCATATAAAAAGGTGAAGGAGCAAATAGAAGACACCGAAAACTTATTTACAAAAAACTATTTTTTTGTCAGAGTAGCGGGTATCTACAAAAAAATTTATATCCCTGATATTCATTATATTCGGTCTTATGATAACTACTGTGATATTTACACTCTAGAGTCAAAACCTTACACCGTCCGAATACCTATCTCCACCTTAGAAAGTAATTTGTCTTCCAGTGAGTTTCTTCGTGTCCACAGAAGTTATATTGTGCAACTTAATAAAATAGATAGTATAGATTTTGTAGGTAACTCATTAAATACAAAGCAAATGGACATTCCTTTTAGTCGCTCGAAACGCAACCTTTTGGAGCAGGTTGTTCGGCGGTTGAATTAGGGGAGTTTTTCATTTGTGCCATTTAGTGAGGGTTTCACTTAAAGTGAAACCCTCACTAAACACTATGCTACATGGCTAAATAGCTACCCCAAAGTATGATTTTAAAATTTCTTCTCCATTCGCCACAACAATCCTACCACTTGCCACAACTATTTTATATTCAAAGATTAACTATTTTAAATTTGTTTCATATTTGTGATGTGAAAGAGTACATCTTGGGTATATTTCAAATAAAATCTGGTGAGTTTTTTCATTACCTACTCCAATCTACTACGAAACAGAAGAACTGAAAGTTGAATGCATCTGCTCTTCAGCACAAGAATTTGTATGCTTTTTTTCAACAAGTTAGAGAACACAATAAAGTAACAATGAAAATGATTTTTTTACAAAAATGGACAAGGCAACTATTCTTACTTTGCCTTCTAGTGTTAGGAACACTAAGCGCTTGGGCGCAGCCCCAAACTATAACTGTACTAGATGACGAAACCCTTGCTTGCGAAGGCAAAGTAAGATTGAAATTTCAAGCGGGTATTGATGAATTTTCTGATGATTATATCACGGATGCAAGTTTATTCTTAAACGATGGTAGCGGAGAACGAGAAATACTCTTCATCACCAACTTCGGAAACGAACCCAATACTATTGATATGAGCTTCGAGGACTGGAAGTGGGGCAGACGAAGTACCGACCAAGCCAGTTATGGAGAAATCGAAAGCGTAGGGCAGCAACGAGAAGGCGACAATTACTTTTTCATTGTTACTATTAGCAACCTAAGACGCAGAAGCACCAACGATTTGAACTTTAGGTTGAACTGGAACTGGGATGGCGATACCGATTTCAGCAATCAGAACACAAACAAAAGCGTTGATAAAAAGTCAATTATCAATTCTATCTTCACTTCGGCTTTTCGGGATGACTGTAACCCTAACGAAATTAAAATCACTTCTAATGCTAATGTAGCGTGTAACAAAAGTGGATTCAAATATAAGGTAACTATTCAGAAGTCCAGTAGTGCGGACTTTTCTTCGCCAACTACACTAGTTGATAATAGAACCTATGAGTCGTCTAACACAGGAAGTTCTGTCATTACAGAGGTAACAGATAATACAGCAGGACAGGGTTACTTCAAATCAAGGATTGAGTATTTTAGAACGATTACATCAGTTATTCCTGGCACATTTCCATTACAGTTTTCTACTAGCGATTTGGTTTATCAAACGGTGGAATCTGTAATTACACCTGTTCAGCAATTTAGCGTTGCACCACCTGCGCTTTCAGTAGTCAGTAAGGATAATTGCAACAATAAAATAAACGTCAAGTGGCAATACAATGCCCAAGAAGCTAATACATTCAATATTTATCGTTCTTCTACTGCAGATACTTATTTACAGTTCGATGGCAATGGAGACTACATCGAAGTATTGAACTCCACCAACATTAGCCCAGCAACCACACAAGAAATGACCATAGAAGCTTTGGTGAGAGTGGACAAAATTGGTGCTAGCCAAACCATTGTACAAAATGGTTCTTTCTTTTTGTTTATGAGTAATGGTGTAGTGGTAGGTTATGCAGGAGGTGCTAGTAGCATAGCATATGGTGGTGCTTTGCCACTCAACTCTTGGGTACATGTTGCACTATCTGTTGCTTGGTCGGGTTCTAAGTCATTCACTAAGATTTTTGTTAATGGCATAGAGACAGGTAGCCGCTCTTTCTCTGAAATTCCCAGTTTTAATCAAACGGTTAAAATAGGGATTCCTGATCCTTATCCGAACCCTAATGGGTTCTTAGAATTTGAGGGAGGGCTTAACAATGTCAGAATTTGGAATAGAGCCTACACCAGTATTGATCCTAATAGAGTAGTAACTGGGACGGAAAGTGATTTGGTGATGTTTTTTGATTTTGAAGAAGGACGTCCAAATGAGGACAATACAGGAATCACTTTCGTGAAGGATAAAAGTACCAACAACTTTCAAGGGCAGTTGAATGGTTTCGCTCGTAAAGGAGCAACTTCTAACTTCAATGCAACATTTTTGAATCACCAAAAAATAGCAGAGGTTAATGGCAAAACCCTAGAATACTTAGATGACCAAAACATCGTTTCCAACCAAAATTATCAGTATTACATCACTGCTATAAAAACTTGTGCCTCCAACACTAGTGAATCGTTGCCTTCTAATGCGCTATTTGGTTTTAGTCCCACAGTTCCGCTATCGCCGACCAATTTAAACTTAACTGTCAATAAAAACAACAACACAATCAAACTGGATTGGACAGATAATGCTTTTGATGAAACGGCTTACGAAATTCGCCGTCGCTTTGGAGATGCTTCTAATATTTTTACGCTTCAGCCCAATGATATCACTTACATTGATAATGCAGTAGTGTCTTGTAGAGGCTATGAATATGACGTTTTTGCTAAAAATGTGTGCGGACTTTCTACGCAGTCTGCTCAAGGAAGGGCTAGATTAGAACCAGACTTGGGCGCAGTGCTTTCCGCAACACAGTTTAAGGGCTCGAAAGGTAGCTTTATGAACCGAGTCGAATTGTCTTGGACTGCTCAAAGTAACGTAAAAATTGATCGCTACCGCGTTTATCGAAAAGTGTTAGGCACAACTGATTCTGTGCAGATAGACGTAGTTTCTGGCAATACGAATCTTTATCGAGATGCTACTTCAGATGCTGGTGTGCTTTACGATTACACTCTAGTAGGAGAAGTGGATTGCGACGGCGATGTGTTGAGAAGTAATGTGGTATCTACTGTTGGTTATCGGTCAGCAACTGCTCTAGTAAGCGGGCAAGTGACGTACAAAGGAGGTAACACCGTAGAACGTGTAAAAGTATTGGTTGCGCCTGCTGATGGTACACAAGTTGGAAAGAGCTTGATTTTGGATGGCGTGGACGACAAAGTGACTTTTGATTCTATCAGTTGGATGAATCAGTCCTTTACCGTGGAGTTTTGGGTGAAACGTGGTAACACCAATGCTGCTACAATTTTTGCACATGGAAGTAGCGCGATAACGCCTAATCAAAACCTAACCATTGGCTTCAATACCGCAGGTAATTTTGTATTTGGCTTTGGAGGAAATGATTTGACAACCACAGCAACCTATAATACCACCGACTGGCAGCACTGGACTTGCGTTTACGATGCGACCGCCAACAAGCGATATATTTACAATAACGATGCTTTAGTTGCATCCGATACGCCAACGGCAGTTTACATGGGTAAGGGCAGGTATCAACTAGGCGCAATGCTACAAAATACAGACTTTTTCTCTGGGCAATTGGACGAAATGCGCATTTGGAATACCGCAAAAGATAGTGCAATTGTCGTTCGGGATTACAACCGTATCTTGAACGGTAACGAAGCAGGTATTTTTGCATCTTATAGCTTTGACGAGGGTATTGGTTACGGCGTTTACGACCGCTCCAAAACAGGAATATTGCTCAATCAGCGACATGGCGCTATCATGGGGGCTACAAACTTGAACGCAACTTGGTCTATGTTAATTCCTACTCCCGATCAGTTAGGTCTATACGGTTTAACTGACGCCAACGGAAACTACATTATTGCTTCCATTCCATATACTGGCGTTGGTCAAACCTTTAAAGTAGTACCACAGTTGGGTACACACCAATTTGAACCAAGTCAAAGAAACTTATTCATTGGAGAGCGTTCGGATATTTTTAATGGAACGAATTTCACGGATATTTCTTCCTTCCCTGTTACAGGTACAGTGTTCTACAAAGGTACAAGTTGCCCTGCTGATCAAATTGAAATTCAAGTGGATGGCGTAACAGTTGTGTTGAACGGCAATAAAGTAATGACCAATTCTAATGGAACATTCACCGTAGATGTGCCGATTGGAAAACACAGAATCTCCCTTTTCAAGCAAGGACACCGATTTGAAGTAGGACAATTCCCTACCGACGGTAGCCTGTTTGATTTCCAAGAACCTGTTTCTGGCTTGGAGTTCATTGATTCTACAAAACTGAAAGTAATTGGTCGAGTAGTGGGAGGCACTAGAGAAGGCAGTAAAGTGCCTGGACTAGGGCGTTCTGTCAATAATATTGGTAGAGCAAGAGTCGTTTATGAAGCCCTTGTGGGTAATGGCTGCCACAGAGATACCGTCTTTACTAATTCCTTGACAGGAGAATACGTTACCCAACTTTATCCTTTGAAATATGTGGTAAAAGATGTGCGCGTAACGAATCCAATGCAAAACATTTCGACCTCTGATTTCTTTGAGGCATTGCCACAAATTGATTTAGTAAATGTTGGTACAGAATTAACAGCAAGAGATAGTGTGTTTACAGCAGGCACGAGAACGCTTGAGCGTATAGATTCTGTGAAATATAACTATCGTCAAGATTTTGTTTATCGTAAGAAGGCGGAGTTGGTCGTATTGAATGAGGATAGAATAAATCCATTTGTTGGGGATGCGCAATTTATTTACAATAACGATACACTCAATTTGAGACTGGCTAATATGCCATATCCTGTATTTTCCAGAGCTAAGGCATATAGAGCATACGTTAGAGCTTCTGAAAATTACGAAAATTTAGATAGTAATGCACCTATCAGGCTAGATAAAGTGCCTGTAACGGATGGTAAATTGATTATTAATAATCAAATTGCTAGAGAAGCGGAAGAAAGCATTGAAATCAATCTAACAGACGGAGATACACTTTATACTTTCATTGCAGGTAAGCCACAAATTGTTAGAAATGACAACCGACCAGAGTTTAGCTACACGCAAACCCTAGATATAACATTGAAACGTCCTGGACAAACAGAAGATGTTAAGTGGGAGCCTAATAGTGGAATAGCATTGGAGGATCGTGTATTTAGGGCTTATGTTATCGGTTTCAACGATGTAGTGGGTAGTAACTTTGTAAGTAATGGACCAGAAGTTGTACGATTTGTATTGCGAGACCCTCCGGGCGATAACAGCACCGCCACATTTACAAAAGCAACGGAAATATCTTGGTCGGAAAGTGCTTCAGCAGGGTTTGCACAATCTTTTCAATTTAATAGCAAGGTAGGTGCGGGAGTTGATGCACAGATTGGGGTTGGAACTTCAACTGGCGTAAAAGCAACTGCCACAACTACTACAAATGTGCAGATTGATTATGAGATAACTGCAAAAGGAGAATTAGGACAAACCTGGACAACCTCAGAGGCTTATTCTACTAATGATGCCGAGGAAGCTGTGGGCGTTAGAAGTGATTTATATGTTGGAGAAACCTATAATGTTATTTTCGGTATAACGGATAACTTGGAGTTCATTCCTAATAGTGTATGTAACACAACTGCTTTGAATTGCTTGGAAATACACCCCTCTTTGCCTTATAAAATTGCGCTTAGAACAGGGTTCACCGTCTCTCCTTCTAAAGATAAGACGACCTTCATTTACGACCAGAACTACATTGTGAACTATTTAATACCGAATCTAAAGCGATTGCGCAATAATTTATTCATCAATCAGCCTGGAAAGTACATCTCAAATTTATCTCCTGATCACAAGGATTATGGTAAAAACAATGATGATCCAGTATGGGGTCTGGCGGTGTCAGATGAAAGTAATCCAGCTAAGAAAAGGATATTAGATAGCTTAATAACACAATATGGTAGTTTGAGCAAGATACCTGATTTACAACTTGCAAAAACTTACAAAAACAATCCATACACAACGGAGGCGCAAGATAGCACAGGGATGAGTTACCGCTGGAAATCTTCTTCAACTGATATTAATGGAGGCAAACGTATTTATGGAATTGCTTCGGATTCTGTTCGATACTATAACCAAGCTATTCGATTGTGGGAGGAAGCTATTAGAGACAACGAAAAAGACAAAATAACAGCAATCAACGCTGCTTCGGAATATCGTACACGCAATATTTCCTTGAATGGTGGTACATCATTCTCAAATGAAGAATCTTATACGAGTAGTAATTCTTTTGGTTTAGCCATTGAATTTAGTGTAGCACAAAACTTTAAAACTGCTTTTGAATCGAAAGTAGCAGGTTCAGAAGCAACAGCAGAGATAGAACAATCCAACACCTTTAAACTGGAAGTGGAAGTAAATAAATCTTCCTCTAAAACAACAACTTGGGCTTATCAGATTAAAGATAACGACCAAGGGGATTTTCACAATATTGAGGTGTATAAAAGTCCTGCTGGATGGGGACCAATCTTTAAAACAATCGCTGGGCAGACCTCTTGCCCGCACGAAGGCGGCGATGTAACACAGTTTCACACGCCAGGTGCTAAATTAAATGAACGCACGCTGCAACGCGACAAAATAGAAATAGACATATTCCCCAAAATTGTACAAAACGTACCAGAAGGGGAATCCGCAGTATTCAACATTCAGTTGCAAAACACTTCTGAAGCGAATGACGCAAGAGAATATGCCATTCGAGTAGATCCAACCAGTAACCCTGACGGATTAGGTGTAAGTATGGATGGTTTTACGATTACAACTGAGAGTAAGTTTGCACTGACTGGCGGAAGTGTATTAACGAAGCTAATTACTGTGAATCGCGGTCCAGAAAAGTACGAATACAAAGATATTCGACTATTGGTGTATGCGCCTTGCCAATACCAAGCAGGAACTTCGGATGAGGTGGATATTGTAGATACAGTAACTTTTTCTGTAAGTTTTCTACCAGAATGCACCAATATCCGTCTGAAAGAACCAACTGACCTTTGGGTATTAAACAAATTCAATAAAGACACGCTACCGATTACGATTGACAATTATGACATCAACAAAAGTGGATTTGAGTCCATCAGTTTGCAATATCGTCCATCTTCAGAGGCAACTTGGAGGGAGTTGAATAAGTGGTGGCATCCAACCACTAAACCAAATGAAATGGGCGATAAAATTCCATTAAATACTAGCTTTATTCGGTATTTCTGGGATATGAGTAGTAATGTGGATGGTCCATATCAACTGCGCGTGGTAAGTGGTTGTGCGTTGGCAAACAAAGAAACTGAATTTAAAAAAGGAATTGCCGACCGCATCAACCCAACGCCATTTGGTACACCAAGTCCAGGCGATGGCATCTGCGACCCAGGAGAAGACTTGAAAATTCGCTTCAATGAAATGGTAGATATTGGAAGTTTAACTGCACTGAATTTCGACATTAGAGGGGTGCTGAATGGAGCACCACTGCGCAATTCAGAAAGTGTAGCTTTCGATGGCAACAATGATTACATTGAAATCCCTGCTTTTGATCTGACAAGACGCTCCTTTGCCGTTGAGTTCTGGGCAAAACTAAACGCAACAGGCGCTGGAACTGTATTCTCGCAAGGGAACTCGGCAGGGGACGGCTTGTTCGTTGGTTTTGATGCCGCCAGACACTTTCAGTTTAGTTTTGCTGGACAAACCTTGACCAGTACCGACGCGATACCAACAGGTGAATGGAAGCACTTTGTCGCTAGTTTTGATATTGAATCAAATACTGCCAAGTTATTTATTGATGCGGTTGAAAAACGAGTGTCTAATGCCTTTACTGCACCTTATATCAGCACGGGTAACATCCGCTTAGGGCAAACCATAGCAGATGGCAGCAAGCCACTTAACGGAAATGTACGCGAATTGCGTTTGTGGAGTGTGAGTAGAAGTGCAGTAAGTATTGTACCCAACCTCAATATCTCTTTAAGTCCAACAACGGCGGGTCTGATGGGCTATTGGCAGATGAACGAAGGTGTTGGTCGTATAGTTGAAGATAGAGTTAGAAAGCGCAATGGCGTATTGAACGGAGCGACTTGGGCAATTTCACCTATCGGACGTGCCTTTAGATTCAACGGCACAAGCGATTACTTAGAGTTGAGTAATGCGGGCTTGATTAGTTTTACGGAGGAAACCGATATGACTATTGAAATGTGGTTCAAAGGAACTGCGGCTGGAACGTTCTTTTCAAACGGCAAGGGCGATGGCAGCGACAATCCAACTTCATGGACATTTGGTGTGAATGCAAGCGGGAAAATAGTAGTTAGCAATAACGGTATAACTTTTGAAAGTAATACCAGCGGTTATTTAGATGATAACTGGCATCATCTTGCCGTAGTGTTGAAGCGCAATTCTGCAATTAACTTGTACATAGACGGTCAACTACAAAAAACAGGCAGTGGAAATGGCTGGAAAGGGTTTGCAGGTTCAAAACTCTGGATTGGTGTGAGAGGTTGGTTCAATGGAAGCGTTGAAACAAGAGACCAGTATTTTGCAGGTAGCTTGGATGATATCCGAATTTGGAACTCGGCAAGACGTCCAGAACAAATAGAGCGCGATTGGGTCAATCGTTTATCGGGCGACGAATTAGGATTGATAGCTTACTATCCTTTTGAGGCATACCGTTTGGATGCAGGTGTTCCTATACTAGATGCTTCTTTGGGCGATCAGTCTATGAATAGTTACAACTTGACACAAGGTGGTAGTACAGGTTTAAATTATGCGCAGCCAACACCACCAATCAAATTGCAGCGACCAATTGAAAAAGTTAACTTTAACTTTATTGTCAACAATGATGAGATAATCTTACTACCAACTGATCCAAGTAGCCGATTAGAGCATTCAACTTTGGACATTACCGTAAAAGGAGTGAAAGATATTCATGGCAACGTAATGCAATCGCCAGCTACTTGGATTGCCTTTATGAATAAAAACCAAATCAACTGGGATAGAGAGAATATCGAAATAGTACAAACATCTGGACAATCTGGTGCATTTGAAGCTATCATTGTGAACAGTGGCGGTAGCCAAAAGGAGTTTCAAATTTTGAATCTGCCCTCTTGGTTAACGGCAACGCCTAGTAGCGGAAGGATTGCTCCAAATAGTCAGTTGACCATAAAATTTGCTATTTCTGATGCTGTAAATATTGGTCAATACGAGCAAGACTTGTTCTTAAGTACCGATTTTGGCTTCAACGAGCGTTTGACATTGAACTTAAAAGTGAAAGCGACACCACCAAATTGGGTGGTTAACACTACGCAATTTCAGCACACGATGAGTTATGTCGGGCAGCTAGTGATTGAGAATATAATTTCAACGGATACAGAAGACCAACTAGCTGTTTTTGTGAACAATCAACTGCGCGGCGTTGCTAATGTAGTGCTTGATGCTATTTCCAGTAAGCACTTGGTATTCTTAGATGTTTATAGCAATGCAGTAGAAGGGGAAGCACTTGAGTTTAGAATTTGGGATGCTAGCGAAGGAAAGGTTAGAGTACCAGTCAATCCAACAAATCATAAGTTTGTCCTACATGAGTTTACGGGAACACGTGTTAATCCACAAATTTTCTCTGCCAACAATAGTGTGGAGCAAGCATACTCACTCAATAGCGGTTGGAACTGGATTTCTTTCCCACTGTCTTCTAGTGTTTTGACAGATGTAAACGAAACTTTAGATGGCTTAACATTGGTAGAAAATGACCGCATTCTAAGTCAGCAATATTTCAATACTTACACCAATACAGATGGTTGGATAGGTTCGTTGAGCAGTACGGGCAATGGCTTTAATAGAAGGGAATTATACAAAGTATTTTTGGCAAATCCTGGTACGTTCACTTACAATGGTACATTCAACGCACCATCTACCGACCCGATTAGCATTGGAACTGGTTGGAACTGGATTGGTTTCATTAGTCAAAAAAATATGGAAATCAATACCGCTTTAGCTTCGCTTTCTCCTTCCAATGGAGACGTTATCAAAGGACAGCGCACTTTTGCTGTATATGAAACAGGCTTAGGTTGGGGTGGTAGCTTGACTTATTTAGAACCCACACAGGGGTACATGTTGCGCATGGCAAATACAGGTACGTTGATTTACCCGACGGTAAGCAACTTGACTGAACCTAATGAGACATTGGTAAAATCAAGCAACAGACTCAAAGTGTTGGAAGCGCAGATGGATTTGACACCAGCAGATTTCAAAGAAAATATGTCTATTGTCGGTACAGTTGCTCAATGCTTTCAACATACTATTCAGGAGAATACCTACTTAGCCGCTTTCGTTGGTGAGGATTGTAGAGGAATAGCTCCACTTCAGCGCTCAGGGAAATCATGGCGAGTTTATTTGACTGTACATGGCAATAAAGGAGAACAAATTTCTTTCCGATTGATAGAAGGAGATAAATCAAAAACAGTTTCCATCAAGAATGAAGTTGTATTCGATGCAGCGGAACTTTTGGGTATGCCTTCTGAACCTTATGCTTTTGAGTTAAATCTTAATTGTAACCAAAAAGTGGCGGAAGTAATATCGCCAGAAAATATTCGCGATATTACAGTATATCCAAATCCATTCGATAATAAAATTATTGTGGACTTGAATTTGGAACAGGCTGAATGGGTGATGATTAAGTTGCAAGACGTAAGTGGAAGAACAGTGAGTATTCTTTACGATGGAAAATTAGATGCAGGAGCGCAGCAAATTATTTGGAAAGCAAATACAGCAGCACCTCTGCCTTCAGGAATTTACTTCCTAAGTGTTCAATCTGGTTCAATGCACCAAGTTAGAAAACTGGTGAAATAATTTAGTAAGAGCGTTGGCAATCAATTTAGCCTATTGGTTGTCAGCGCTACTTTTCGGGCACTTTTTTAATCTAATTACTATGCGACTTAAAATATGTTTTTTTATTGGGTTTGCATTAATGCTTCAAACTGCACAAGGTCAAGCACCAAACTGGGAAGTACAGCCAGGAATTTATCGTTACTCCACTTCGCTTATCTGTGCAGCCTTCGATGAATGTATGGAAACTACGAATGTTAATGATATCATTGGCGTATTCGATACCAGTGAGGTATGTAGGGGTAAGGCTAATATTATGTCTTATTCTGCTGGCTATCGCGCATTTTTGACGATATACGGTAACTCATCTAGTGAAGATTTGTACTTCAGAATATATAATTCAGTTACGAACAAGGTTCACTACGCCTATGTTAGTAAGGTAAACTTTCTGGCGGAAGCCATACAGGGGTCGCTTGCTTCACCAATAGAAGTTAAATATGCTTCTTCGACGGATATAGACGCAGGAGATGATCAAACAGTTTACAACGAAACCACTACCAAGTTAGCAGCTACCGGCAATACGGGAAATAACGGTTCATGGAGTATTTTATATGGAGATGGAGGAAGTTTCGGAGACAAAAATAGTCCTACTTCTACGTTTTCAGGAGAGTACGGCAAGACTTACTTCCTCGTTTGGTCTGTAACAAATCCAAATTGTATGGACAAAATGGATCACGTTATCATCAAGTTTATTAATGACCCTAACTTGCCAGTCGAACTTCTATTTTTTAAAGGAAGCGTGCAAACACAAGGCATTGAGCTATTATGGGCAACCGCTTCAGAACTGAATAATCAAGGTTTTGAAATTCAGCGTAGCCAAGATGCAAAGACGTGGAAAAATGTAGGCTTCATACAAGGCAACGGTATGAGTGTTAATCGGCATAATTATTCTTTTGTGGATGAATTGCCATTAACAAAGAATAATTACTACCGACTAAAGCAGATAGATTTTGATGGTACTTTTGAATATAGCTCAATTATATATGTCGAATGGACAAAAGTTAAAAACTCTATCCAGTTCTATCCTAATCCAACAGCTGATAAACTGTACTACGATTTTTCTGATAATGCCAACATTACGACAGTACAACTTACGAATATGTTTGGTAATATTCTAAAATCCAGTGATTTATCAAAAGGAGAGATTAGTTTATCGGATTTACCAGATGGTGTTTATTTGTTAATTATTGAAAGAGATAGCGGTAAGCAGGTAAGCAAAGTGATTAAAACGCATTGATTATTGACAGTAGCACGGGATAAATTTTTTTCATTTTTTCCATGCTAACAAAAGTATAACCCCCAAAAAACAAAAGTATAACCCCGAGATCCCTTTTCAGTCTGGTTTTGGTAAGCTTCCAAAGTTGAAATGCACTGATTGACAGCAAACTTAACATTTTTGCATCAATTCCTGCTGAAAATTCAAAACATCTTTATACATTCGATGTAAATAACCAACGATTGTATGCCTATTCTCCTGCTTGCCCTTAGTGTAGCCACGTTGCTATTACTAATCATGTACTTTCGCTTCAATACGTTTATTGCGCTACTATTAGTTTCCATAGCCGTTGGTTTGGCGCAAGGAATGGAATTTACAGCAGTAATGAATGCTATAAAAAATGGTGTTGGCGGTACATTAGGGGATTTGGCGTTAGTGCTAGGTTTGGGCGCTATGCTAGGCGCAATTATTGCAGAAAGTGGTGCAGCACTTCGTATCACTAATGTATTAATCAATAGTTTTGGCTTAAAATGGATTCAAGTAGCGGCAGTGTTGGCGGGGTTTATTATTGGTATTCCTATTTTTTACAATGTGGGATTCATTATGCTTATTCCTATTATTTTTTCTATTGCCCATTCCACAAAATTACCTTTGCTTTATGTAGGTATCCCTATGATTAGCGCACTTTCTGTAACACATGGCTTCTTGCCACCGCATCCTGCACCCACTGCTATTGCTGGAATTTATGGTGCTGATATGTCCCTTACGTTACTTTATGGCATTATCATTGGTATTCCAACGGTACTAATAGCAGGATTGCTCTTTGGGAGACTATTTAAAGACTTTCACACACCTATTCCAAAAGATATTTTTGATTTTAAAGTAACTGATGTTGCTCAAGCACCCTATTTTAGTATTAGTGTATTTTCTGCATTATTGCCCGTCCTATTGATGGGTGGTGCAGCCATCGCCAAATTAAATTTTATTGAAAATTCAATAGAATACAATGTCTTTTCTTTCTTAGGTGATCCTGTTGTAGCTTTACTCATAGCGGTATTGTTTGCGACGTATAGTTTGGGCATTCGCATGGGTAAATCCATGAGAGAAGTGATGGAAAGTTGCACGAACTCGGTTAAAGCTATTGCAATGATTATGCTCATTATTGCAGGGGGTGGAGCATTTAAACAAGTATTAATTGATAGTGGCATCAGTGAATATATTGTAGCCGCTTTTCAAACGACTAACATTTCACCCCTTTTGCTTGCGTGGACGGTTGCAGCAGCCTTGCGTATTACGCTAGGTTCAGCGACAGTGGCTGCATTGACGGCTGCTGGTATTGCAATGCCTCTATTAAGCCATACGGATGTAAGCCCTGAATTATTAGTGCTAGCCACTGGTGCTGGTAGTTTAACGCTTTCTCAAGTAAATGATACGGGCTTCTGGATGTTTAAAGAATATTTTAACTTGACTATTTGGCAAACGCTCCGTTCTTGGACCGTTATGGAAACAATTATTTCTATTGCTGGGTTAATAGGTTGTTTACTTTTGAATCAAATTATATAAACGCTTATTTTACAAAACTTTAGATGCAATGAGAACAAGTATTTTTTTTCTAATGACAATTATTTTGCTGGCTAGTTGCTCGGAAAGCAATAGTTCCAATACAATGGAAATGGCAGCTAAAACCTATCCAACCGTAGGTAGTATTGAAGTTTTAGATGAAGGATTATCCAAAATAATATCGTCAGATGCACCGATTGAGATACTAGCAGAAGGCTTTTCTTGGTCAGAAGGTCCAGTTTGGGTAAAAGCACTAAACAGTGTATTGTTTACCGATGTTCCAGAGAATAAAATTTGGCGTTGGTCAGAAAAAGACAGTCTTCAACTTTACTTAGAGCCATCTGGTTACTTGGGTTCAACAAAAGGTGGACAAGGTGCAAATGGTTTATGGATTGATAGCGAAGGTAAGTTGGTGATGTGCCAACATGGAGAGCGACAAATTGCCTACATGGATGCGCCTTTGGATGCGCCAGCACCTAAGTTTGTTTCTCTAGCTAGCCAATACAAAGGCAAACGATTTAGTAGCCCCAACGATTTAGTTATAGACAAAAAGGGTAATATTTACTTCACTGACCCGCCTTATGGCTTGCCTAAAGATGTAGAACAGGAAATTCCTTTTCAAGGCGTATTTAGAAAAAATATAGATGGCAGCATTGATTTGCTAGTGGACAGCCTTTCTCGCCCGAATGGAGTAGCGCTTTCTCCTGATGAGAAAACGATGTATATTGCCGTTTCCGATGGACAAAAAGCACATTTGCTAGCTTATGACATTCAAGAGGATGGAACAGTTACCAATGGTAGAATCCTTTGTGATACTACTCCAGAGGTAGGGATGGAAGGAAGGAAAGGTGTTCCAGATGGCTTAGTGGTGCATAGCAATGGCACAATTTTTACGACTGGACCAGGTGGTATATGGGTCGTTGCTCCAGATGGAAAAGTGCTAGGTAAGATTTTAACGACCCAATCCACTGCAAATTGTACTTTGGATGCCGATGAAAAAATGCTCTACATGACAGCGCATATGTATTTGATGCGTGTACCTTTGTTATAATTGAACTAGATTTGGCAAACTAAAAAGGTTTGCCAAATCTCTCTTAGTGTTGCTAAATTAGAACAAACTGAAAATAGATAAATGATAGATAGCGATATTCAAGTTATTTTTGAGGACAATCACCTTATAGCAGTCAATAAACCTGCGGGTTGGTTGGTGCAAGGAGATGAAACAGGTGATAGCCCACTTTCTGATTGGGTAAAAGATTATATTAAGATTCGGTATCAAAAGCCCGGTGCTGTTTTTTTAGGTACTATCCATAGGATTGACCGACCTGTGAGTGGTGTAGTGCTTTTTGCGCGCACCAGTAAGGCACTAGAGCGGATGAATAAAATGTTTCAGCTACGGGAAGTGAAAAAAACATACTGGGCGGTGGTGATGGAGCGTCCCGAAAAATTAAGCGATACCCTAGTGCATCATCTGGTGAAAGATACTACCAACAATATAGTCAAAGCCTATACTCGCCAGCAAGAAATGTCGAAAAGAGCCGAATTACAGTATCATATTATTGCTGAAGTAGGGGAACATCGCTTGCTAGAAGTGCGTCCTTTGACAGGCAGACCGCATCAAATTCGGGTGCAGTTGAGCAAAATTGGTTGTCCGATTCGCGGCGATCGCAAGTATGGAGCGAAATACAAAAATCAAATTAATTTTATACATCTTCATGCTAGACGCTTGGAGTTTGAACATCCTGTAACGAAAGTTCCCACTAAAATTGAGGCAGATTTACCCGATGAGCAAGTTTGGAATTTATTTGACGGCGTAGAAAGTTTCGATTGGTGAATAGGGCAAAATCAGCTACATTTGATGAGGTGTTATGTTTAATTATCTTAAACTATTTTGTCAAATGACTAAAGCACAACAAACAGCGGCAAGCATCATTGAGCTATATCGGGAAAAGGGTAATCACGGATATGGCGAACAAGTAACCATGATTCAGCACATGGTGCAATCGGCAAGATTGGCAGCAGCAGAAGGCTACGAGGAAGAAGTTGTCTTGGCTGCTTTTTTGCATGATATTGGACATTTTTTTGACGAGGAAGCTCAAATGGGAGGCTATGGCACAGAACATCACGATGAAATTGGTGCAAATTACCTTCGCGAAAAAGGATTTTCTGAAAAGCTAGTTGCGCTAGTGCAAGGGCATGTAACGGCAAAAAGATACCTAACTTTTGCTCAACCACAATACTATAATCAACTTTCTGAAGCCAGTAAAGCTACATTAGTTTATCAAGGTGGACTAATGACCGAACAAGAGGCAAAGGCATTTGAAGCAACACCTCATTTTGAGCTTTGCATCAAAATGCGCTATTGGGATGACGGTGGCAAAACTCAAGAAACAATGGGATTAGAAATATTAGTCCCTTATGAGGCAATGATTATCAGGCATTTGGAGCGTTAAAAGCGATTACAAATTTGCGCTGTCATTTCGTAATTCTGTCATTTCAAAGAAGAATGACCGCTTGCCAATTTTGATTTTACTTGTATATTCGGCTTTTATTCCAAACAAAAAAATTTCTTTTTTATATGAATTTTGTAATTGCAACATTGCCGGGTGATGGCATAGGTCCAGAGGTGGTCAATCAAGCAGTAAAAGTGCTATCGGCGATTGGTAAAAAATTTGGACATCAATTTGAATTCAGGTATAGCCCTGTGGGTGCGACGGCGATTGATGCGCTAGGCGATCCCTTCCCAGAAGAAACATTTCAAAATTGTCTAACTGCTGATGCGGTACTTTTTGGTGCTATCGGCGACCCTAAATATGACAATGACCCCAAAGCAAAGATTAGACCAGAGCAGGGGCTACTTGCTATGCGCCAGCAATTAGGCTTATTTGCCAACATAAGACCAGTAACTACTTTCAAATCGCTGATACACAAGTCGCCATTGCGTCCTGATTTAGTAGAAGGTGCTGATTTAGTGGTTATTAGAGAATTAACGGGTGGTATTTATTTCGGTCAACCAAGAGGGCGTTCTGAGAATTTGAAAACGGCTTACGATACTTGCGTTTATCACGAACATGAAATTGTGCGTATCACAGAATTGGCTTTTGATTATGCTGCCAAACGAAGAAAAAAATTAACAGTTGTGGATAAAGCTAATGTTCTAGCCACTTCTCGCCTATGGCGTGAAACAGTGCAGAACATGACTCCGAATTATCCCGATATTGAGGTGAACTATATGTTTGTGGACAACGCTGCCATGCAACTCATTCAGTGGCCCAAGCAATTTGACGTCATTGTTACTGAAAATATGTTTGGCGATATTCTTTCGGATGAATCAAGCGTTATCACAGGTTCATTAGGGCTTTTGCCGTCGGCTTCGGTAGGTACACATACCTCTGTTTTTGAGCCTATTCATGGTTCTTATCCTCAAGCAGCAGGTAAAAATATTGCCAATCCAATAGCGACAGTGCTTTCCGCAGCTATTCTTTTGGAAGTAGGCTTAGGATTAGTAGAAGAAGCTAAAGCAGTGAGAGCGGCAGTGGATGCGTCTTTGGAGGCACAAATGGTTACAGAAGATATTGCATTTAATAAATCGAAAGCCAGTTCGACGTCGGGAGTAGGTGATTGGTTACACGATTTCTTATTGAAGTAAATACTTTTGAGCATAAAAGGCGGATGGAGTTGAATGAAACTCCATCCAAATTAGGTAGTAGTACGTGTGTTTGTAGCAGTAAGCTGAAAAAAATCCAGAATCTTCCTACGCAAAGAATAATATCCCATCGTTGGAAGTAAAGTGAATGCGTAGTCGACTTTTATTATGACATTTGCTACAGTAACACAAAGGTATATTTTTTATTTTAATATATAAAATTTTTCAAAAAAATTTTATATATTAATTTATTGATTTACTCAATTCGCTACAAGTGTAAGCATCAATTTAACGAAATTACACTTATTGATACAAACACAAGTGCTATGTCACAATCTCGTAGCTCCAAGTTATTTTTGCTGTTTTTTCCAAAGTTTTAGCTACGGAGCAATACTTTTCCATTGAGAGTTGTATTGCTCGTTCTGCTTTTTCTGGCTTTAATTCGCCAAATAGCTTGTAATGCACATGAATTTCAGTGAATAGCGATGGTACTGCCTCTGGCTCGCGCGCTGCTTTTATTTCAATATGAATATCGTCTAATATTTGGCGTTGTTTATTTAGAATACTGATAACATCAATAGCACTGCATCCTCCAAGTGCAGCCAGTAATGTTTGCATTGGGCGCATTCCTTTATTGCCACCACCTATGGCTGGTGAGCCATCCATGATTATACTGTTACCACTTTCGTTGAGGGCAACCATTTGATAAGCGTCATCTAAGCGTTTGAGCTTTATTTCCATAAAAGTTTACTTTTTTATCCATTAATGTCTAGCTCAGAACAATATGATAGATGGGAGGGTTGAGCCAGAGTCATGCGCCTAGCCAATGTTTAAAATCTTTTACTCTATCGCGGCTAACGATTAAATCTAAATCTGATTTGGGATTAACTTGGAGTGCTAAACGATTATTAAAGTAAGGAGCTATGCGCTCAATAGCATTCACATGAGTAATGACTTTTCGGTTGATGCGAAAAAATAATTTTGGGTGCAGCATTTCCTCAATTTGGTCGAGGGTGTAGTCAAGTAGATGTTTTTGTGCGGAAAAAGTTTTTAGAAAGGTTAAACTGTTTTCAGAAAAAAAGTAAGCAATTTGCGCCACGCCAATGTGCATCATTTGCTGCCCAGTTTTCACTAAAAAACGCTCTGTGTATTCCTTTTGCATGATGCTTGAGAGCAGTTGTTGAATACTTTGCACATTGTATTGAGTAGGTTGATGCTGATGCAGTTGCTCAAATTTTTGAAAAGCGTGGGCAAGTTCTTCTTCTTGTATTGGTTTAAGCAGATAATCCACACTATTCACTTTGAAAGCACGAATAGCATATTCATCAAATGCCGTAGTAAAAATGATAGGGTTGGTTAAATTAACTTTAGTAAAAATATCAAAACTTAGCCCATCGGCTAATTGAATGTCAAAAAAAGCCAAATCTGGTGCAGAATGATGCTTTAACCATTCTACAGTGTCTTCGACAGTATCTGTGGAAGCTAAGATGTTAGCTGTTGGTCGAATTTGTTGAATCAAACTCATCAATCGCTTTGCTGCATGATGTTCGTCTTCGACAATTAAAATATTCATGCTAGAATTTCTGCTTGAATTATTTATTCGATAACTTGTGCTTCTGCTGAAGCATTTCTTTTTCCCATCTCTTGACTGGCATAAATGGCTGCGCCAATTGCGCCTGCTTTATTTCGATAATTCGCTACTTTTATAGGGACATCAAGCGTGATTTTTTGGCTAAACTTAGCAAACTTTTTACTCGTACCACCACCAAGAATAATTAAGTTTGGCGATATTAAACGATTTAGATGCAACAAATAGCTATTGAAACGCTCTCCCCATTCGTCCCAACTTAATTTTTCTTCTTGCCTTACCTTGTCCGAAGCGTAATGCTCAGCTACTTTGCCTTTTAAAATGAAATGCCCAAACTCTGTATTGCGCACCAAGTGCCCATCCGTGAACACCGCAGAACCTAGACCAGACCCTATGGTAATCAGAATTACTGTTCCTCCCTCGCCCTTGCCTACCCCGAATTGTATTTCTGCAATACCTGCTGCATCTGCATCATTTACCGCTACTACTGGACACCCTGTAAAATCGCCAAATATTTTTTCGATATTTGTACCAATCCATTGTGCATCAATATTGGCAGCCGATAGTGCTATCCCGTTAATCACAATAGAGGGAAAACCAACACCAATAAGACCATCCTTCCACTGGTGCATATTGACTAACTCCTTGAATGCTCTAGCCATAGCCATAGGTGTAGCTGGCATAGGCGTAGCAACTTTAAGTCGCTCTGTTAGCATCTCTCCCGTGGTGGTGTCCACGATTCCTCCTTTGATACCCGAAGCACCTACATCAATTCCCATTACAAGTTTCAAATCCATGTCTTTAATGGCTAATGACTAATGATTTCCACTACTATTGGTGAATAAAAATTTATTTGTTTCATTTTACTTAATTACAACAATTTTCATTGTTACGTCTTCTAATGGACGATCTCTTTGGTCAGTGGCAACTTCTGCAATTTTATCTAGTACATCCAGCCCTTGCACCACTCGCCCAAATACAGTGTATTGCGCATCCAACTGTGGAGTGCCACCTTGTGCTAAATAAGCAGCTTTTTGTTCATCAGTGTAACGAATACCCATTCTGGATTGAACGACGTTTAACATATTTTCATCTACGGGTCTGCCTTGAACGATGTAAAACTGTGATCCTGATGATTTTCGCTGAGGATTGATTTGGTCGCCTGTTCTCGCTGCTGCTAGTGCGCCTTTAACGTGCACATGGTCAGGGGAAATCTCTGCATCCACTTGGTAGCCTGGTCCACCCATACCTAAGGCTCTTCCTGCTACTGCTCCTTTAGAGTCGGGGTCGCCACCTTGTACCATGAAACCACTGATTACACGGTGGAAAAGTAGGCTATCATAAAAACCTTCTTCCGCCAACTTAATAAAATTGTCGCGGTGCTTTGGTGTTGAGTTGAATAATTCAATCAACATATTGCCGAACGGTGTTTGTAATTCGACTAAACATTGCTCTGGTGCTGTTATCACGATTTTCTGTTTAATGATTCTTTCTTTCTTTCCTTTTATCGCTTTTAGTTCCACTTCATAATTGCCCGAAGCCATGTAGCGATGTGTTGGCTCTAGTTCTGTGGAAGTTGATTTATCGCCAAATTGCCAAGCATAATTTTCTGCTTTTTCAGATTGATTCTCGAATTTTACTATGGCAGGAGCTACTGTACTTTCAGGAGTGTAGGTGAAATTTGGGATAGGCGCACATCCTGTGAAATATATTCCAGCAATAAATAGTAGCAGCGTATTCTGAAGTTTTACCTTAATATTTCTTTGGACTAATCTCACGTTGTCTGTATAGTTTTATTGATTAAGTTAAATAGAGCCGCAATTAATGACCACTAAATTCCTTGCACCTTGAAATATTTAATTATTTTTTCTTGCAACATTCGTTCTTGTTCTTTTACGCCACTTACCTCTATCGGACGGAGTGCTTTCCAGTGAGGCCAACCATCGGCATCTCTTCCCTCAAATTCAAAGTAGCCGTCGTCGCTCAGCAAATGACAAATGGCAATGTGCATTAAGTCTTGTTTTTCTTCCTTTGAGAATTTTTCTTTCACAAAACCCAATTCCTGAATGCCAATCAAAAAAAGGATGGCGTTGAGATCAGGTAAAATATCTCTATTCATTGTTTCTTTTACGTAGTGCCTTGTTTGAAGCCACTCAAACTCAAATTCCCATACCTCCATAGCCTACTTTTTCTAAAGTCAGTTAGCAAAAGTAATTATTTTTTACAAACTGCTAGTGGATGGATTAATTGTTTTTAAATGTCGTTTCTCATGTTTGTGTATGCCTAAAAAGAACATATATGGGAAGTATTTAGAGTATATTTAAATTTTTAATTACTGAAGACCAATATTTATTTTATGAACCTGACTTCATTAAGGCTTAGTCATTTAGCCCGCTAAACTCCCTCGCCTTTCTATTGTCAGAACCACCAACTATTGATTTTCAATTAAAGAAAATTTTTAAACAAGCTCTTATACTTAAGTATCTGACAAACGATAAATGAAAAAAATCCCTCAACTAAAAGGTTGAAGGATTTTGAGAGGTTTCGAGCGGATTCGAACCGCTGTACGAGGTTTTGCAGACCTCTGCCTAGCCACTCGGCCACGAAACCATTTTGATTGGAACGCAAAGATACAATGTTTTTTGTAAAAAAGCTAATTTGAATTAAATACTTCAACAAAATAACTCGTTCATGAACTAAATAAAATAGTATTTTAGACAGAATTTCCAAAAAAATGTTTCACAGCTATTACTTTTGGGTTCTATGTTTTGTTGATAATCTTGATTAAAATAATTATTTCACCTTTGCAAAATTCACGATGTGTTTATGATGCAAAAAAGAATTATACATTAACCTAACGTTTTGATTATGAGATATTTTTCATTTTTAGCCCTACTGGTATTTTGTTTTACATGGAGCTGTAAAACGCCAGAGCCTTTAGTTACCATTCCAGCAGGTATGGAAATGCGTACTATGGATACTATTTTTGTACGGCCTCCCCTACCAAATACAAGTGATGACGATGATGAACTCGCTTTAGAAGACGCTAGTAGTTACGAATTAAAGCCCTTCAATCCTAGTGCAACACGTATTCACAACTTATTACACACTAAATTGGACATTCGCTTTGATTGGGAAAAAGAACAAGTTATTGGAAAAGCTAACTTGAGACTTACGCCATATTTTTATCCTACGGATGAATTATTGCTTGATGCGAAAGGATTCATCTTCAATAAAATATCTTTTGCTGGAGGGAAGGAGGATTTAAAATATAAATACAATGGTGAGCAAATCACGATTCAACTAGGTAAAACTCACACCAGAAAAGATACTTTTGAGATATTCATTGATTACGTAGCTACTCCTAGAGCATCAGGTGGAAGTGCTGCAATTACTTCAGACAAAGGATTATTTTTTATCAATCCAAGAGGAAAAGAAGAAGGAAAGCCACAACAAATATGGACACAAGGTGAGACGGAGCATAACTCACGTTGGTTTCCTACCATTGATAAGCCTAACGAAAGATGCACTCAAGAAATATACATCACAGTAGAAGATAAATATAGAACATTATCAAACGGTTTATTGACATCCTCTACTAAAAATGCTGACGGAACACGTACTGATTACTGGAAAATGGATATGCCTCATGCTCCTTATTTGTTTGCAGTTGTGGTTGGTGAGTATGCAGTTGTGCAGGATAAATGGGAAAACATCCCTTTAGAATATTATGTTGAACCAAAATTCAAGGAATGGGCTAGGGATATTTTTCCTTACACACCAGATATGTTGAGCCTTTTTTCCGAAAAATTGGGTGTGCGTTATCCTTGGCAAAAGTATGCACAGGTAATTGTTCGTGATTATGTATCGGGAGCAATGGAAAATACAACAGCCGTTATTTTCGGTGAGTTTATGCAACTCGAAAGGGACGCATTAGTAGATAATTTGACCAATGAGAAAATTGTCGCACATGAGATGTTTCACCATTGGTTTGGTAACTATGTCACAACAGAGAGCTGGGCAAATTTGACAATGAATGAAGGCTTTGCTAATTATAGCGAATATCTTTGGCTGGAACACAAATACGGTAGAGCAGAGGCTGATTATCATTGGTTGCAGGAGTTTCGTGGTTATTTGGCACAGAAAAATATTCATCCGTTAATTCACTACGGCTATGGTGAAAAGGAAGAAATGTTTGACCAGCACAGTTACAATAAAGGTGGAATGGTGTTGCACATGTTGCGTAACTACATTGGCGATGAAGCGTTTTGGGCAAGTCTTAATTTGTACCTTACACGCAATGCTTACACGGAAGTAGAAGCGGACGAGTTGCGCCTAGCTTGTGAGGATGTTACAGGCAAAGACCTTATTTGGTTCTTCGACCAGTGGTTTCATCAGCAAGGGCATCCAGAATTAAGCGTCCTTTATTACTATGATGAGGAAAATAAAAAAGTGTTGGTAACTGTTGAGCAGCAGCAAGATGCTAAGAAAATGCCACCTATTTTTCAATTGCCTGTGGCTATTCACTTGTATAGCAGTGAGAAAGAATTTACACGCAAAGAAGTATTCATCAATAAACGTTTACAGACGTTTGAGTTTGATATGGCGACTAAGCCAAAACTTGTTGTTTTTGATGCAGATAGAGTCTTATTGGCGGTCATCAATCAGAATAAGTCGCTTGAAGAATATGCGTTTCAATATTATAATGGTCTGAAATTTATGGATCGTTATGAAGCGCTGATGGCGATTGCTCAGTCGGATGACGATTCATTTGACCAAGTCTTTGTGGATGCTTTAAATGACTCATTTTATGCGCTCCGTACTTTTGGTGTTTATCGAATGGACATGGAAGACCGATTGATACAAAAGAAAATGCAAAGTATTGCACTCAACGACCCTCACTCGGAAGTTCGTGCTTCTGCATTAGAGCGTTTGTTAGAAGTAGAAGGGCAAGATTATAAACCACTTTTTGAGCAAATACTAAAAGACGATAAAGCTGCGGCAGTAAAAGCTATTGCTATGCAAGGTTTGGCGATGGGTTATATCGCTAGTGGTGATCTTAGCTATCTATCTTTTTTTGAAAATAACTGGTTGAAAATAGATGGTTACGAGGCACTTGAGTTCTTTGATGGATATTCAGAACTTGTTTCGCTTGGAGACGTGGCACAAGTGCTTGCTTCAGCCCAAAAATTGAAGCAAGTTGCTACACAAGATGGTTCTATTTTTAGACGATTTGGCGCAACCAAAGCAATTAACAATCTGCATGGTGTATTTTATATGCGTATAGAAGAAGCAAAGAATACAAATAATTATCAATCATTGAAAGATGCTGATGCAATTTTAGTGGATATGATTCAGGAAATAAAGCAAAAAGAAACGAACATGCAGTTAAAGCAAATTTATTTGGATATTCCGAATCCTTAAAATTTGGAAATCTGCTCATTTGAGTAGCAAGCGTGTACGCGTTTTGTGTAGGTATGCGCTTGCTACACACAAATAAAATAGCTTTATCATCAATTTTTTTCTTCAATTTTTTTCTTTGTATAACTTACAATTTCCTTGCTGAAATACAAAAACAGCCTATGTTTTTTACTTTAGAAAACTGGAAATCAGTGCAAATACATATTAAGATATTAAAATTAAAATACAGAATATTATTATTTCGTACTGGATTGACCTAAAATATTATCTCATATTTGTATCGTGATGAGTAGGAAATGTAAGCAGAGTGGGGAAAAGCAGGGGAGATATTCCTATTTGTTTTGTGTGTAACGACTTACTATGGCAATTATAAATCTCATGGACTATGTACAGGAGCATCTCCCCAGATGCTCTTTTTTTGTTTACAGCACAAATATATATCTTTTTTAATGAAAAAATATAGTAATATCACAAAAATATATAACTTTAACATATGTGTATAGTTTAAATGATTGATATTCAATTTTTTATAAAAAAAGTGTGCTAAAAAAATCTATCCTTAGATAAGAATATTTTTTTGATCATTTCATATATATCAAACGCACCTGTAACAAATCATTAATTAGCCCATATTCAAAGTGCATATTTTTTCTTTTCTTGTGCTATATTTTGTCGCTTGGATAATTTCCAAAAGATAAAGTCTTTTTTCCATCAACGAATAGTAGTCCAACATTATAATTGTTTAAATTGCTGCCGCGTATGGAGGCTATTCGTCAAGTATTTTCGGGCTTTTTCGGTGGGTTGCTTTTTGCCATTACTGTAATTACTTGTATTTACTATCATCAGCGTTTTGATAAGGTTGTGGATGAATTACCTATCATCAACGAATTGACAGATACTTATTTATTGGGTTGGCAAACGATAAAAGAGTTAGGTATCTCATTAACCGCTGAACGCAATATTACTTCTACGCCCACAACATCCACTAATTTTGATAGACGTAAATTACTGCAAACACAGCAAGAAAATAATTGGAATAAGGCTCAAATCATAAAAAAGTTGGAATTAGAGGGTTTTGGTAGAGGAAAAATGAAAAATGCTTTTCGATATTTAGATTATATTGAAACACATCGCGAATTAGCATTGCAACATGCTCATAATCATAAGATTTATCCTAGTATTCAGTTAGCACAAGCATTATTGGAGTCAAATGCAGGAAATTCAAAATTAGCGAAAGCTACCAACAATCATTTTGGTATCAAGGCGCGATTAAGTGCAAATGCCTTACAAAAAATTAGCAAAAAACAATACGAACTACTTAACGACAATGATTTTGTGCCTATTGCGCCAGCCACAGGCGTTTTTCAAATGCACGATGATTATGCACACGATCGATTTGAGAAATATCGTTCTATATCAGATAGTTATGAGCGTCATGCACAGTTGCTCACTAGACCTTGCTCCGTAGGTAAGGTAGGCTGTTATAGTTGGATATGGCAATCTTTTCCAGTTGGTACATCTTGTAACTTATCTGAAAAATCAAGTCAGTATTATTATAGAACACAATTAGCACCCGATGAATATTTCAACGGTCTAGTTGAAGTACCTTACTATGCAGCAGCAGCAGCGGGTCTGAAAATGGCAGGCTATGCTACCTCGAAAACTTATCATAGAAAAATTGCTTATCTAATTGACACTTACGAATTGTGGCGATTAGATTTAATGCTTTTAGGACGCAAATAATTTTTTAACACAATCTTAATAGAATTGATTCTTTAATCAAAATTAGTTTATACAATGAAAAAGCAACAGACTTCTAATTTTAACATTTTTAGCCTTTTTGGCTTTGCTTGTGCTGTTATCCTTGTTGTTGGATTTCTGAAGAAGAATGGCGTAGAAATTTCTAGGTCGAAAGTTAGTTATGCTGAAATACCGAGTACCTCGAGAGTGGTGGAAGAATTTTCCGTCCTTCCTGTGGAAAAGATGAAAATGAAGGAATCCTCTTACGAGGTAAAACCATCTTCACCATCTTCTGCCAGTTCAGGTGTATCTGCGCCTAGTGCCAATCAGTGGATAAGACAATTTAGTGAAATAGCAGTAAATCAAGCCTTAGAAAAGGGTATTCCTGCGGGCATTTCTTTAGCACTAGGTATTGCTAAATTACAATCAGGAGCTACTATCCAGTCTTTTGATGATTATATGAATCAAGTAATTCAGCCTTTGGCAGGAGCTAAAAAAAATGCAACGAAAGAAGATAGGGCATATTACTTCAAATATTCCGCTAACAGTGATTTTTGGGCAGAAGGTTTAGGAAAAACAGGACGTTATTCTGAAAGCGACCTAAAGAAAATCATTCGCCAATATAGTCTGGGAACTTATGACCAGTCGGTTCGCACCCATATCACAAGTGGTAAGGCTAACCCAGTTACTGAGCAAAAAGCAATAGAAACGGCAAATCAAATAGTTGCGAAGAAAGGGGCTACATTAAAAGTAGATAAAGATGCCGAAAGGGCAGCAAAGGTGGAACAATGGCGACAAAATTATGACGAAAGTGTAGGTAGGGATGTAGCCAAGGAAGTAGCACGAAAGAAATTGAAAACAGGCAAATATCTTTCTGACGAAGATTTACAACGCCTCGTGGAAGAAACAACAGTGGAAACAGAAAAAGCATTAGAAAACAAAACTATGGTGATGGGTAGAAAAATTAATCCAAACCATCCTGATGCTGCACAGAAGTTGGATATTACTAATCCAAAAAATGCTCAAGCAAGAGGAGAAATATATCAACAAAAGGTAGCTGCTAGACAGAAACATCGGAATTGAGTAAAAATAAAAGCGCATTCTGCTAAGTTAGAAATTCGAACTGGCAAAATGCGCTGTGTTTTACTCAATAAAAACAATTGCAAGTGTTTGCCTCTAAAAGAGAAAGCAACTCACTTTTATTATTAGTTTCTATTTTTTAACTGCTCAATTTCTTGCTTTAACGCAATTGTGTAAAGTGTAAGTTCTTCTACTTTTTGTAGCAACGTCATAGAAAACTGGTTCAAATCCAGACCGTTAGCTTTCATTTCTGCTGCGGAGGGTACATTTGGCAAATGCTTGTTCGTTTTCACAAAAGTAGCAACTTCTTCAATGGCAGGTAATTCGTAGCTCGGTTCGAATACATAATCGGCAGTAGCTACATTTGCACCATTAATAGTGATTGTTCCTTTGCCACCATCCATCGAAATGGTAACTTCACCCTTTGTGTTTTTGATGTCAAGTTCGCCATCTGATGCGCCGCCACCCACAGTAACCGTTGCAGATTTACCGTTGACAGAGAATGTTTCAGCACCAGCACCATTAAATGCTT
This sequence comes from uncultured Saprospiraceae bacterium, assembly GCA_937944245.1. GTDB lineage: Bacteria > Bacteroidota > Bacteroidia > Chitinophagales > Saprospiraceae > JAAUTG01. The sequence continues at coordinate 82,764 of CALDYY010000009.1, forward strand.
TGATTTGTCCCTCGTAACCTTGTAACTCTACACGAGTTTTTCCAGCGGAATCTTTAAGGATTAGGTCGCCGTCGTGTCCGTGACCGCCTGCGTAAATATTGCCTGTGCCACCATCTAAGTGCATGGTAACATCACTGTTAGCATTTAACAGACGAATATCGCCGTTGGAACTTTTACCTCCCATTGTAATGTTGCCACTGCCACCGTCAATATGAATAACTTGCTCCCCTTTAGTGTTAAGTAATACCAAGTCTCCTTCTGAACCTGCGCCACCCATTGTGATATTACCATTTCCGCCATCAATGTGAATGGTTTGTCCACCCTCTGCATTAGCTAATGCAACATCGCCTTGGCAACCTGCACCTCCCATGTATAAGTTTCCACGTCCACCATCCAAGTGTACCGTCAAACGGCTATCTGCATTTAGTAGGCGCAAATCGCCATTGTGTCCTTCGCCACCCATCGTAATATTGCCATTTCCACCGTCAACGTGAACAGTAGTTTTCCCATCAACATCTCTAGCAGCAATATCTCCTTGAGTGCCACCACCACCTAAATAGAGATTGCCAGTACCACCGTCCAGGTGAATTGTCATTTTTCCATCCGCTGACATCATGCGAATATCTGCATTGTGTCCGTGACCTCCAAAGTGGATATTGGCATCGCCACCGTCTAAGTGCATTGTATTTTTTCCTGCTGCGTCAAGTAAACTGATATCGCCTTGACTGCCTTCACCTCCACAAGCTAGGTTTCCAGTTTTTCCATTAATTTTTACGGTTGCTTTTCCTGCTTCGTTGAGGAGTTCGATTTTATTAAATTTTTCTGCCATGTTGTGAATTATTTGTAAAGATGTGAAATATAAAATAATGCCATGAAAGTATGGCGAAAAACAAGACGGAATATGGTTTTTATATTAATTATTTGTAAATTATTTTAAACTAGCTCCCACTAATTTTTTACATTACTCAAACATCTTAATATCGTAAAATTGAATAAAATATGGATTAAGTCGTTTTCGTGACAGTAAAGTAAATATGAACATAATGAACTTTATTGTAAATTAAATGTAAATAAAAAACTATGTTTAGGTTAAACTCGTATTTCTATTCTGAGTAAGTTTGAATGTATAACTCTGATAGCCTATGTAGCATTTAAACACAACTTGTAAATTTCTATTATGTTATTTAGACTAATTACGCTTTTGGTATTCATACCAGTTTTGATGATTAATCATACTTTAGAGGCACAAAAAACTCCACCGCTCAAAGCATCTTTTGCTTATTATTCTGAAATAGGTACAAATAGTAGTGAGCAAGAGCTATTTTTTCTAGTTAGAAATAGCATTCATAAAGAATTGGTTGGCAATCCATTTCTTAATGACTGGGAGGAAGCATTCGTGATAACTAAAGACGGTAAAGTATTTAAAGTGCAATCTCGGTACAGAGTATTTGACGATGAGTTTCAAATAAAAGTGGGCAATCAGATTAAAGCTATTTACCCAGAAGCAGTGGAGGGGATTGTATTCAAGGATCGCGTCTTTGTAGCAAGAGATTGTAAGTACCCTGAAGGGGTAAAGCTTTGCTTTTTGGAGCTGTTGAGCGAAGGAAGTATCAATTTGCTCAAGCGACATACTCTACTTACTAAATCAAAGAAAGATTTGATTAGGATTATAGGTAGTAAAACAGAATTATTTTATGCCATGGATGATGTCGCTTACTTACTTTCCAACAATAGAAACAAAGTGATGGATTTATTTTTATTGAAAGAGAAAGAAATAAATCGTTTTAGTGTAACGCACAACATAAATACTAAAAAGGAATCGGATTTAATTCAAATTTTTGATTATTATAATGAATTAAACCAATAAAGCGTTTTTCATAAATAGCTTTAAATCAATTTTTTAAATTTTAAAGTGCTATTAAAAATCGCATGAAAACGTTAACTCTGAATTGACTTTTTGTCTATACTGTTTTTACAATTAATCATATTTTTGATTATGTAATAAATACAGCGTAGAACATGAAAAGGGTACTGTTCATCATTTGCATTATTTTCACAGTAGGTATTCTTCAGGCACAGCAAAACTTAAGTTTACTGGCAGTCTTTAATAATTATGAATTTTCAAATCAAAATGATATAGGCATTTTGTTCTTAGGGCATAAAAGCGTACCTAAGTCTATCTTAGGTAATTCCTATCTATTTGATTGGCAGAATGCACTTTTAATTAGTAAAAACAACAAAGTATATAGTTTAACAGCAAGATATGCTCCATTTGGGGATGAATTTCAAATTATGCATAATCAGCAACAAAAAAGCATCTATCCATCATCAGTTAGGGCAATAATAGTTGAAAATAGATTATTCGTTTCTAGCAAGTACGAAGCAGATGATGCGTCTTTGATAGATGGTTTCTTTGAATTGTTATGCGATGGAGATATTCAACTGATGCAGCGTTATATTCCAGTAGTAAAAAAAATAGACGAAAAGTTATATGTGCGTGGCGTAAATACTAAGTTGTACTATCAAAAGATAGGATATGATAGCGCAGTTGAAATCAAATCCTTGAAAAAACAATTGCCTAAAATTTTTGAAGAACATCATAGTTTAGCACTAAAAATAATCAATGATAATTCACTTGATTTAAGCAATGAAAGCCACGTGAAACAGTTGTTTAAAATATTCAATGACATTGTTGAAACTCGGAAGATGGCAAAATCAGATTATTAATCCGAAGTAAGGATAACAATAAAAAAATATTATTTTTCATTGTTATCCTTGCTTTAAGATTATGCTATTTTTACGGATTCGTATAGTGGAAATTGCTCCATATATTTATTGACTTCTTTGCGAATAGTATTTTGGTAAGTTGGATGATTGATATTAGCAACTATTGCATCAATCCAATCCACCACTTGAAGGCAGTTTTCCTCTTTGAACCCTCTTGTAGTAACAGCGGCTGTCCCAATTCGAATACCAGAAGTAATCATGGGCGATTTTTTGTCAAAAGGAACCATATTTTTATTTACAGTAATATCAGCTTTCCCCAAAGCTTCTTCCACGTCTTTACCCGAAACATTTTTTGGCGATAAGTCAATGAGCATCAAATGATTACTTGTTCCTCCTGAAATGATTTTGTAGCCTTTTTGTACAAAAGCTTCTGCCATTACTCGGGCATTTCTGATGACCTGTTGACCGTAATCCTTAAAGTCTGGTTGTAGTGCTTCACCGAAGGCAACAGCTTTGGCAGCAATCACGTGTTCTAGTGGACCACCTTGCGTGCCTGGGAAAACACCACTATCCAGTATGGTTGCCATTCTTTTCAATTTACCATTGCTGGTTGTCGCGCCCCAAGGATTGACAAAATTTTTGCCCATCATAATGATTCCTCCTCTTGGACCGCGCAATGTTTTATGTGTGGTGGAGGTAACAATATGACAATGAGGAAGCGGATTGTTTAACAAGCCAGCAGCAATAAGACCAGCAGGATGTGCAATATCTGCTAAAAGCAATGCGCCTACTTCATCTGCAATGGCTCTGAAACGAGCATAATCCCAATCGCGAGAATAGGCGGATGCTCCACAAATAATTAATTTTGGATTAATAGCTTTTGCTTTTGCCTCTACCTTGTCCATATCAATCGTTCCAGTGTCTTCTTCTACGCCATAAAAATGGGCATTATAAACTTTACCAGAGTAATTAGCTGGCGAACCATGCGACAAGTGTCCGCCATGTGCAAGGTCAAAACCTAGTGTAATATCACCAGGTTTTAAGCAAGCAAGGAAAACTGCTGCGTTGGCTTGTGCACCTGAGTGCGGTTGCACGTTGGCATAAGTTGCACCAAAAAGTTCTTTCAACCGTTCAATAGCAATCGTTTCGATTTCATCTACTATTTCACAGCCGCCATAATAGCGTTTTCCTGGATAGCCTTCAGCGTATTTATTGGTTAAGCAAGAACCCATTGCTTCGATAACACTAGCACTTGTGAAATTTTCTGAAGCGATAAGTTCTACTCCTCTTTGCTGACGCTCTAATTCTTTATGGATAAGATTAAAAATTTGAGAATCTTTTTTCATAATTAATTGATTAAACACGGTTCACCATATTAACAATTAACAAAGTTAAGGCTTATTCTTATTATTAGCTTCAAATTCGTGTCATTAGATGCCTTGAAAATCATTATTTTTTGTCATCTACCATAATCTAAATAGTAGAGGTATGTTTTCGTTAATTTTCGTGCCAATTTAATTCTTCCCCGCAATATTTGCAGAATTTTGCGTCATCATCATGCCCTTCTTTACCACAACATTGGCAGGAAATAGTATTGTTTGCTACTTGCTTTTGATGCATCATCTCTGATGAAACAATGCCTGTTGGTACAGCAATAATGGCGTAACCGATAATCATTAGAATAGCAGCAAAAAACTGACCAAGTTGCGTTTGAGGGGTAATGTCGCCAAAACCTACTGTTGTAATAGTAACTATTGCCCAGTAAATACTTCTTGGAATACTTTTGAAACCAGCGTTACCACTATGTCCTTCTATCAAGTACATTAAAGAACCGACGATGAGAATAATCAGCACAACGGAGAAAAGAAAAATAGTTATTTTTGTTTGGCTAGCGCGTAGTGCTCTGATAATTGTTTGACTTTCGCGCTGGAATCTTTTTAGTTTTAAGATTCTGAATACTCTCAACAGTCGTAACCCTCTAACCACTAATAGTGATTGAGAACCTACTAACAAAAGACTTAAATAAGTTGGTATTATTGCCATAAGGTCAATAATGCCATAAAAACTGAGGGCGTATTTCAAGGGTTTGCGTACACTGTAAAGGCGTACAACGTATTCAATGGTGAATAGGGCAGTAAATATCCATTCTAGGGGCATTAAAATCATGCCGTAGTTATTGTGAATTTCTTCTACACTCTCAATCAATACGGTAAGTACACTGGCAACAATTAATACAAGCAAAATGATATCAAAATTCTTTCCTGCTGGTGTATCCGCTTCAAAAATAACTTGATGTAATTTTTCTTTTATGCTCATTAAATTCGATTATTTGTCTAATTTTACCAACAGCGGAATTTTTATGCTACGTTAGTAATTTTTATAGTATTAAAGTTATAAAACAATTTATTCTCTTTACATATTTGCACAAAATAGTGCAACCACGCCACTAAATATAAATTTCTGATTAACAATTATACAAACATGATTTCATTACGCTTATCAGCAGTTTACAGAAAAGAGATTATACAACCAAGTTTTATTATATTTTTGAGTATATTGTGTTTTGTGGCTTGCAAAAAAGATGTGCCTGTCGAAGAAGAAGAAACACAAACAGCAATTACAGGCATTCCTGAAAAACTACCTTTTTCTGCTATTGCGCTTCAGGATTTATCGGCTTTTCAGCAAAATGCAGATTGGCAAGTTGTAGGAGATGTTTATGCGGATTGGAAAGTGGCTAAACAATTAAATGTTGCTAATGGAACTGGAATATTACTAACCAATAAAGTAAATGCTACGCCATTGGCTTTCAATTTGGAGCATGGCGATATTGAAATGAAGTTAGAATTTTTACTGCCTATTCAAGGCAATGCTCAATTATTATTACAAGGTATCTACCCGATTTTATTAATAGATAGCTGGAGCACAACTAATGCTCAACTTTGTGGCGCATTACCTGAAATCATACCGTCTGTAAATGCCTGTAAAGCACCAGGACTTTGGCAAACTTTGAATTTGCTTTTTCGTGCACCTGTATTTGATGTTGCAGGAAAGAAAATCAAAGATGCGCAATTGGATTATGTCATTTTAAACGGGATGACTATTCACAAAAACGTAATGCTAAAAACTAACGAAGTAGAAAGGGCAATCGCTAATTTAGTGTTGCAATCTACTACACCAGTCGCTTTTAGAAATATTCAAACTAAGCGTTTTTTTAAAGACAGGGTAACATTAGAAAACATCACATACAAAAAATATACAGGTACTTGGGATTATATCCCTAATTTTCAGGGACTTACTCCGGTAGCAGAAGATACCCTAACACTTATCACTGGTTTGGAGCAATTGGCAGGTCAAACGGATCATTTTGGATTTGTTTTTGAAGGAGAGTTAAATATTCCTAAAGAAGGTACTTATCTTTTTGAAACACAAATTGATGATGGGGGCGATTTATATATTGATAATCAAATAATTATTCACAATCAAGGTGAACCTGGTTTGGGGACGGAACGCGCTTTGGTGAATCTAACCGCTGGTAAGCATTCATTCAAGTTAACTTACTACGAAGAAGTTTGGTTTGCTTGGATAAGTATTTTGGTGGAAGGTCCTGAAATAGAAAAACAACCTTTGGCTTCTTTGGCTTTGGGTAAAAACATTTGGGAAAAAGAACCTGAGTTGATAGAGGTGCGTCCTAAAAATGCTCCCGAAATGGTTAGGGCGTTTATTGAGTATGGTGGGGAAAAGCGTACTCATGCCATAGGCGTAGGAGACCCATCAGGCGTACATTACGCTTATGATCTCAAAGAGGGGGCTATCATTAACGCTTGGAGAGGTCGCTTTGCTGATGTCACCGAAATGTGGGCTGGGCGTGGTGAATCGCAACTGCTTAAACCATTGAATACTAAAATAGAACCTAGTGCAGGTATCTCCACTGCACAGCTTGCTTCCGAAAAGGTCGGCTGGATAACTTATGTGCCTGATGGCTTCAAAGCATTGGGCTATTCAATGAATACAAAAGAACAACCTGTCTTTGAGTATGAACTTAATGGTTTAATGTGGAAAGATAATATTGAACCAATGGAAAACAAGTTGCGCCGAACATTGGAATACAGTGGTAAAGAAACAAAAGGGTATTGGCATAAATTAGCGAGTGCCACCAGTATTAATCAACTTGAGAATGGTTGGTACACGATTGGTGGGGCGTATTATTTAGATTACAAGGGAAAAGACAAACCTATTATTCGCTCAACGAAAGGGGGGCAAGAGATGATAGTTCCCATTACCCTAAATGAACCGCTGGTGTATGAGCTTATTTGGTAAGCCATTGCATCATCACTTCAGCAGCAACAGCTAAGTTTTCACCAAAGGTAAAAATACCTTCCTCATGTCCTGCCATGACGAAAATACGCTGATGTCGTAGGTCAGAAGTTTGTAATAAATCTATGATGGCATATGCCATTTCAGGTGTACCATAGGCAATAGCTTCACTGGTGGTTGGTACTTGGTATAGTAATTTTTGCCAAAGTGAAAGTTGATGTCCATGAATAATGCCATTCACCCACGAACATTGCTCATAAATGACGGCATGGCTCATAGATTCTGAAGAAGCAATGCTCGGTCCTTCGCAGTGCAGCCAATTCTGGTCAACATTTACTTTAATCACTTTAGCAAAATGATGTTCGTTTAGCTCTAACAAGTTGCCGGTTTTGGATGCACTAATAAAAAACTGGTTGGTGTCGCCAATTCGTTGACTAATATTGCCAAAGCCGATACCATTTTCATACATTCCAATCAGACCTAGATCAAACATCCTTTGTCGCCAATAAATAAGTTGAGCCAGTTCAGTTGTTGCAAATGGTGGTGTTTTTTCCCAATTTGCTTTAAACTTAATATATCCCTCATCCATCATTGTTGTTCGGGGTAAAGTGCCAATATAGCGGCTTCATTAGCTGCACAGATGCCGCGCTCTGTGATAAGTCCTGTAATATACTTAGCAGGTGTAACATCGAACCCATAATTAATGGCTGGACTTTCCAACGGTGTTAATAACACGGATTTGATGCTGCCATTCTCCCAACCTTCCATGTATTTCACCTCGTCAGCACTTCTTGTTTCGATTGGAATTTCCTTTAAACCATCTCGAATACTCCAATCAAAAGTAGAGGAAGGCAATGCCACATAAAAAGGTACTTGGTTGTCGTGCGCTGCCAATGCTTTTAGGTAAGTCCCAATTTTATTGGCAACATCGCCTGTGCGCGTAGTTCGGTCTGTACCCACAATAACCATATCTACCATACCATGCTGCATTAAATGTCCTCCCGCATTGTCCACAATAACGGTGTGTGGTACGCCATGTTCCTTGAGTTCGTAAGCAGTAAGGCGTGCACCTTGATTGCGTGGGCGCGTTTCGTCCACCCATACATGTACGTTAATTCCCTCATTATGAGCAGCATAAATAGGAGCAGTTGCTGTGCCATAATCAATACAAGCAATCCAACCTGCATTGCAATGAGTAAGTATGTTAACTGTTTTCCCCTCTTTTTTTTGACTGATATTTCGGATAATTTCTACACCGTGCGCTCCAATTAATCGGCAATGCTCCACACTTTCTTCTACGATTTCTCTTGCGGTTTGTAAGATAATTTGATTTTGCTGGTTAGATTCAGCAATAAACGCTGCTGCTAAAACTTTATCCACAGCATAAGCCAGATTCACTGCCGTAGGGCGAGTATCTTTCAACTCATCCGCTGCTTTTTGTAATTCCACGCCTTGCAAAGCAGCAATGTACATGCCGTAAGCAGCCGTAGCACCAATGAGTGGCGCACCTCTAACGTGCATATCGCGAATGGCATGAGCAAAATCATCTAACGTTTTTAGCTCTTCAATAACCAGTTGATAAGGTAGATGTCGCTGGTCAATAATTTCAATGGTATCTGTATTTTTTTCCCAAATGGTGCGATAAGGCTTACCGTTGATGTTCATGTTTGCTGCTGGCTGTTTAAAAACAAATATCCCAAAAAATGTTAACAGTTGAAGAAAAATCCATATTGTGATTTGGAAATTTTTATGTTTCTTTGAGGATTGCTGCATCATTTTAGCTTAATCCATAATGAATCCAGTTTTAGAACAATTTATCCAGTTGCGTATTCAAGAATTTGACCAAATTGAAGAGAGCCGAAAATTAAAGTTGGAAGCACTTAGCCGATTCATTAAAGCTCAAGTAGCTTTGAGTGAGCCGATAAAAATAACGGTTATTTGCACCCATAACTCAAGGAGGAGCCATATGGGCCAACTTTGGTTGGCTGCTGCAGCCCAATGGTATGGCATACCTAGAGTGGAAACATATTCTGGTGGCACAGAGGCAACTGCTTTTCATCCTAATGCTGTTCGTGCGCTCCAAAGTGCAGGTTTTGAAATTACCACACACCAAAAGCGCAGCAATCCTAAGTATAAGGTAAGTTTAGGGGAAGACATTCCTTCTATGTTGTTGTTTTCAAAGCCCTATTTTCACGAATTTAATCCACAACACAAATTTGCTGCTGTCATGGTCTGCAACGATGCCGACGAAGCATGCCCAGTCGTAATTGGTGCTGCTGCTCGGTTTTCACTAGCTTTTGAGGACCCCAAACTTTTTGATGGCACACCTTTGGAAGCGGAAAAATATAAGGAACGTTCAGCGCAAATAGCTAGAGAAATGCTCTATGTGATGAGTAAAGTTGAATAATGAAGATATAATGGATAACTGCCTGATTCAAGCGGAAAATCTAAAGGGCTTGCATTACTTGCTGGAGCAGGAAAAGCTAGCAGGTAAAATTGATTTGGTCTATATTGATCCGCCGTTCGCTACAGGGAATGATTTTTCGGTTGGAGAGCAGCGAAGTGCTACCATTAGCCATAGTTTAGAAGATGAATTGGCTTATTCAGATAAACTGCAAGGGGCGATTTTTATTGATTTTCTGAAACAACGAATATTGTTACTCAAGGAATTGCTTTCAGAAAAAGGCTCGATTTATGTGCATACGGATTATAAAATTGGACATTACGTTAAAGTAATGATGGATGAAGTGTTTGGTATCGGCAATTTTAGAAATGATATTTCAAGAATAAAATGTAATCCGAAAAACTTCAAGCGAATAGGTTATGGTAATATTAAGGATATGATTTTGTTTTACACTAAATCTGCTACACCTATTTGGAATGAACCTAAAACGCCCTACACCGATGAAGATGTGGAAAAGCTATTTCCAAAAATCAACTCCGAAGGAAGAAGATATACCACTGTCCCGATTCATGCACCGGGCGAAACTAAAAAAGGCAAGTCCAATGAGCCATTTAAAGGACAGTTACCACCCAAAGGTAGGCATTGGCGCACGGATGTACCTACTTTGGAAAGCTGGGATGAAGAAGGTTTAATAGAATGGTCTTCTAAAGGAAACCCTCGAAGAATTATCTTTGCGGATGAACAAGAAGGCAAACGATTACAGGATATTTGGAACTTTAAAGACCCACCTTATCCCACTTATCCTACAGAAAAAAACGCTGATTTGCTATCGCTGATTATTGCGACTTCTTCACTTCCAGATAGTTATGTGCTGGATTGCTTCTGTGGTTCAGGAACAACACTTCAGGTAGCGCACGAGCAAAAACGCAAATGGATAGGTATAGATCAATCCGCTCAAGCAGTGAAAGCTGCACAAGAGAAATTGAAAAGACAAGGAATTGTTTCAGAAGAAGACTATCAATTTATGATGCTAGATTGATATTTTATACAGCGCAGCTATTTGAGATAAGCTACGCTGTATATCTAAAACTATTTTCTGCTCATTGGTACTTCCTTCAATAAAAAAGAAGCGTAAATTAGGTTTTGGCATACTATTTTGAGAAGCACTTTTCTGATTAATTTAAAACATAAAGTGAATGTCAACACTTTCAAAATCAATTAATAGTATTTTATTGTTTGAAGTGATATAGCTATCGTACCTGCCAAGATGCTAAATTAAATGTTTCATTATTTTGAATTGGATACTGCTTGTTCTTGAAGGAATTGCGCCAACGCAGCTAGTTGATCTGTGTTGATGAAGTCAACGCCTGCTTCATATAGCTTCTCCCAAACTTCGGGCTTTTCGGGGCTTGCCCAAAGGCGTAGTTTTTTACCTTCTCTATGTACTTGATTAACAATATTTTGTAGTTTTTGCCATTCTTCCTCTGGCATAGCTCCATTGCCTCTCCATTTCAAATGCTTACTATATTGGTCGCTAATGACAGGCATTAGTTCAGTGGCGTAACCTTTTCCTAAATCACTGGGTCTTCCATCTAGTGCAGCCAGTACCAATGGCTCTTGCAACACTTTTTCGATAGGGCGATTTCCAGAAAGAAAAATAGTAACCGCACCTTTTCGATATTGACCATTTTTTATAGTGGTCAACATGGGTTGATAGGCTTTTAGCTGCTCATGAAGTACCGCATAAGTAGCTTCTGCTTCTGTTTTGAGGTCAATCATTAAATAAAAAGTACCTTTATCATCAGGATATACATTGCCACCATTCTGCTTGACCAGCTTTTTGAGTGGTTCGAGGTAAAGGGTTTTTAGCTGTTGCCTATTTTTTTTCTTCAATGGATGATTGTGCGATACATAAAGTTTACCATCAACGAGATGAACGTCAACTTCTACACTTGTAAAGCCATGACTTAGAGCATCGAATAATGGACGCTCGTGCTCGTAATCGTTGTGTGCATGTGCTTTTTCAAGTGGTATTTGACCGTAGATTAGTACCATAGCACCAAAAATTACAATAATAGATAGCATTATTTTTTTCATGTTCAAATAACGGAACTGCTTAGGAGTTCGGAGCAACTATTTACTTTAAGAATTGATTAAAAAATTGTAAAGAAGGTACATTACAAAAATTCATCTGTAAAGTGTCCCTTTTCTTTAGGTTTTGAGAATTTTTCTGTATTATATTGTTCCGATTTTCCTTTAGGAATAGAAAGGGTAACCCATTTATCATCAGCTAACATTTTGCCAATAAACACGATCTGTCCTACATGATAAGGATAATGAGCAAGTTGCCTATTAATTGCCTCTGCTACGGTATGGGCTTGATTTCTGATATAAACAATTTTACCTAAGTCTGTAAAAGTGAGTACTTCGAGCGCACTGAATAGGCAATTCCATCCTTTGTTCCAAGTGTCAAGTAGCGCTTGTCTTGTCGTGATGTCGTTTTCAAATTCTGCATCTCTGTTGCGCCATGATTTCTCGCCATCAGAAGTTAGGAAATTTGTCCATCGGGAGTGCATATTTCCTGAAAGATGCTTTACAATCATGGCAATGCTATTGCTGTTACTGTTGTATTGCCAAAAAAGTTGCTCATCTGTAAGTTGAGCAAAAGTCCTGTCACCCAACATTTTATAATACTCAAATTGTTTTCGGATACCGTCTAAATAGTTATTGTTTGTCATATAGAAAATTATTTTTTTTGCTTTAAAATATCATAAAAAATCTACGCTAAAGTTAACCAAAAATTGTTAATTCCTTCGCGTGTGGTCACTTGAACTTGCTCCATATTGAGTAATTCAAGCAACGCTAGAAAAGTAACAATGGCGTGAATTCGATTTTCCAAATGGTTGAAAAGAGTGGAAAAGTCTGCTTTATTCTGTTTTTGAATGGTGCTTAAAATATACTCTTGCTGGTCTTTGATGGTATAGTCCCAGCGCATAATGCGATGTACTGTTTTCTTAGCATTATTGTTTTCGTACTGCTTAAGCAACCTTGAAAAAGTACGCAAAAGTTTAAACAGTGTAATAGATTCTAGTTCAGCATCCACTAAGGCTTTTTCTGCAATTTGCTTTAACTCTTTGCTCACATTTCCTCTATCTACACGGCTGGAGCGCACTTCTTCCAGTTGACGCATCTCTTCCAGAACACTCTTATATCGCTTATATTCTACTAAACGACTTACTAGCTCTTCTCTAGGGTCAATCTCTTTGCCTGTTTCATCTACCTGTTTTCGTGGAAGTAGCATTTTTGCTTTTATGCGACAAAGTGTTGCGGCTACTACAATGAACTCACTTGCCAGGTCAATATTCATCATTTCCATACTTCGGATGTACGCTAAAAAATCTTCTGTAATACTGCCAATAGGGATATTATGAATATCCAATTCATCTCGCTCAATGAAAAATAGGAGTAAATCAAAAGGTCCTTCAAATTCTGAAATCTTTACCGTGTAAGTGCTCATTTCTATTTATGCTAATACTGGGTTAGTGTATTCCTCAGTGAAATGTAGCAAATTTCGTGTAAATTTTGTAATGTATTTGCTTGTTTTACAGGGTAGGGGAAATAAATATTATCACATAAATTTTTGTTTGCAGAATTTTTTAGTTCTATGCTGAATTAGTTAATGCACAAACATTTAAAAAACAGATTTTTATGTCTTTTAAATATTTGTTCAATCAAAATACAGTGAAAATTGTTAATAAAGGCTTAATATTTGTTATTGAATTTAGAATATAATATTTAATTTTGTAAATGTTGCGTAAATAGAAAGTAATATAGTTTTCTAAGATAAACAATCGGGTGATTTCTTTTTTACAGGGCGATCTACTATTTTGGTCGCTTCTGTTTTTTTTATCCAACGTACCTGTAATACAAAAAATGCGTTTGAAAAGGTGATTTGCATACTTGTATGCCCGCAGTGCTTATGTATTTCAATACTAAATGCCCAGACGCTATATCCTTGCATTTGCCATTGACCTTAGTTTTGGTAGTGGCATTATCAACTATGCTTAGCGCTCAGTCGGAGCAACTTTCTAATCAAAGACAACGGGTTATCCCCTTCAAAACAGGAACTTTTATCTTGGACTCAATGACTATTCTACCTGCTTCATTGAGTGCTTATCTTGTGCTACCTGATAGCACCATTACAAAGAACGAGTTAAAATCGTCGTATTATCTTATTGATAACCACAAAATTATTCTTCATGCATTAGATAGTTTGTCCGATATTTATGCTTTTTTATTCCTTAGTTACCGAGTATTGCCCTATAATTTAGGTAAACCCAGAAGTCATTTTGATACAACATTGGTAAGTAGCTCATTAGATAGCAATATCTTTAAATTCAGTTATAATCCTTTTGCTAAAAAGACAGAGGAACTCATTGATTTTGGCACATTGCAACATAGTGGCAGCCTCTCCAGAGGATTGGCTTTTGGAAACAATCAGAATTTGGTACTTGACTCCCGACTTAATTTACAACTTGCTGGCAATCTGGGAAATGGCATAGAAATTTTAGCCGCCATTACAGATGAAAATATTCCCATTCAGCCAGAAGGCAACACCAGACAACTACAAGAATTTGACCGCATCTTCATCCAACTCAAGCAGAAGAATAACCAAATTGTGGCTGGTGATTATGAATTGGCACGTCCGCAAAGCTATTTTATGAACTACTTCAAAAAGTTGCAGGGCGCTACACTAGGCAATAAATTGGAAACCAATAAAGGGGGAACTTGGCAAAATCAGGCTAGCTTTGCTATATCAAGGGGTAAATTTGCTCGCAACTTAATAGATGGAATCGAAGGCAATCAAGGACCGTACAAACTTAGAGGGAATGAAGGAGAACGGTTTATTATTGTGCTTTCGGGAACGGAGAAAATTTTTATTGATGGCGTACAACTTACTAGAGGCTTTGATGAAGATTATGTTATTGACTATGACCAATCTGAATTGCGCTTTACAAATAAGCAATTAGTAACAAAAGACAGCCGAATCATTGCGGAATTTGAATATGCCGACCAGAATTATTTGACCTCTTTGTATGCCTTCAACACCCAATATGCTTATGAAAAGTGGAAGGTGGGTTTTAATTTTTTTAGTCAGCAAGATGGGCGAAATGCCATAGGGGAAGGTGTTTTGACGGATGAACAAAAAAATATACTTACGCAAGCAGGCGATCAACTCAATTTAGCTGTAGTGAGTAGCGTAGATAGCCTACAAGAGTTTAATCCGCTTCGCGTTCAATACGAACAACGAGATACCTTTGTATTGATTAATGAGCAATTAACAAAATTTTCTATTCTTGTTTACACTATTGACCCTAACGCACGATTGACAGCACGGTTTTCTAATGTTGGTGTCAGTAATGGAAATTATAAACTAAGTATCAATCAGGTAGCTGCTAGTGGGCGCGTTTATGAATGGATTGCGCCTGACCCACGCACAGGGCAGCCACGCGGCGAATATGAACCTATTATCCAACTGTCTATCCCCAAACAGCAGCAACTGATGACGGCTAACGTGGATTACCAGTTACCCAAAACAGGTCAAATTCGAGCGGAAATAGCGTTAAGTAATAATGACCTCAACCGATTTAGTACATTAGACCGTGATGACAACATGGGAGTAGCTACTTTTGCTGGATATGAGCAAACATTTTCCTCCGAAAAATTGGGTAAACTGCAACTTCGTGCTAATCACGAATGGACACAGCGCCATTTTACGCCATTAAATCCCTATCGGAATCCTGAATTTACAAGGGATTGGAGTATTGAGCAGCAAAGTCAAGCACTAAGCGAACATATCAGTAAAGTCGGCTTTAAGTGGCAGTCCACTCAACTTGGGAATTTGGAGTATGAAATTGGGTATTTTTTGCGAGATACTGTATATCAAGGGATTAAACATTTTTCAAGATGGCAGTTGAATCAACATAATTGGCTCATTGACGCTCAAGGTAGTTTTCTTCAAGCCGAATCCTTAAAAGAGACGAACGATTTTTTTCGTCCAAGAATTAATGTGCAGAAAACTTTTGAGCGATTGAATGGCTGGAAAGCAAAATTTTATGGCGAACGCGAGAAAAATAATCGCCAGTTGGCAGATACCGATACATTAAGCACGAATAGTTTTTATTACGACTTGTATCGAATTGCTTTAGCAAGTCCAGAAGAAAAATCGTTACAACATCAAATTCAATTTAGTCAACGCTATGATTATCAGCCTATTCAAGAAAATTATGTTCCTTTTTCATTGGCTAGTGAATGGAATTTTAATGGCACTTGGGATAAACAACGCCTTTCGCAACTGCAATGGAATTTAACTTACCGCAATTTGGACGTTAGCAGCACCAATACTATGCTACAACCTCAATCCACTTATCTTGGGCGCATCAACCACTCACTTCAACTCAACAAAGGCGTTGTGCGTGCGACAACTATTTACGAAATTGGTTCTGGGCAAGAGCCTCGCATAGAATACAACTATTTGCAGGTGCAAAAAGGGGCAGGAGTTTACGAATGGATAGATTACAACAATGATGGCGTTCCGCAAATCAATGAATTTGAAGTGGCTAACTTTCAGGATAATGCTGATTATGTGCGCATTGCGATTTTTACAGACCAATTCATCAAAAGTAATCAGGTGCAGTACAACCAAAACATACAAATTAATCCAAAGATAATTTGGGAGAAAAAAGAAGATTGGCGAAAATATTTGGCTAAATTTTCCACTCAATCCAATATTCGTATTCAAAGAAGAACTGGTGTTTTGGAGGGGGTTTCCCTTTGGAATCCCTTTCAACTCAACATTGCAGATACAGCGTTATTGGCGATAAATGCTTTTGCGAGAAATACACTTTTTTTTCAAAGAGGACATATTAAATGGGAAAGCCAAATTGGGCATCAAAACAACCAACAGCAAAAAATATTAACGGCTGGATTTGAGCGAAATCAAGCCACAGAAATTTTCTTCAGAAGCCGTTGGAACATCGCTACACAATGGAGTACACAAGTGCAACTTACTCAAAGTGAGCGCATTAGTCAAACAGAATTTTTCAATAATCGCAATTATGCCATTCGTCAATTTAATGTAGAGCCACAACTCACTTGGCTTCCTTCGGCTACTTTTCGAGCGGTGGTAGCATTTCAATTTCGACAAAGCCAAAATGAATCAGGTGATGAAAGTCTTAATACACAGAATATTACCTTAGAAACAACCTACAATCAAAGCGCAGCTACTGCACTACAAATGCGCTTTTCTTATGCCAAAGCTGATTTTGAGGGCAACGTGCGTACCCCCGCAGCTTTTGCGATGCTTAATGGTCTGCGTAGTGGACAAAATTATCTTTGGAACATTACCCTAGATAGGCAGTTAGGTAGAAATTTACGGCTTAATTTTAGCTACGAAGGTAGAAAAACTGGAGACTTAAAAATGGTGCATATTGGCCGGGCGCAGGTGAATGCTATTTTTTAAAAATACTCGTTCTTGGCTTCAAATGCCCAACTTTTGATAATAAAATTCCAAACATTCATTAACTTGCTCAATCATTATTAAACAAAACGATTCAAACAATGAAAACCACTTTTACTATTGTGCTTACCTTGTTGCTGCACACCATTCTTTCAGCGCAACGATTGCCACTACTTTTTTCGACGGACGCTAATGGCATTTCGCTTAATCAATTTGAATGTACAGATGTGAATGCTTGGCGCGTCAATGAGGACAAAACCCTAGAGCTTTTCGGCGCAAGTCAATATCAGCCAAGAGTGCGTTCGCCACTTAATATTGCCATTTTGAAAAATTATCGGGTAGGTGATTTTATCTTGGAAGCTGATTTGAAACAAACGGGCAGAGAATATGGGCATCGCGACATGTGTCTATTTTTCAGCTTCAAAGATGCTAGTAACTTTTACTATGTTCACATGGCTTCCGAAGCAGACCCCAATGCACACAATATTTTTTTGGTAAATGATGCGCCTAGAAAAAACATCGCCGAAAAAACCAATTCGGGCGTAAAATGGGGCAGTGAGTGGCATCGCGTGAAAATTGTTCGCACAGTAAAAACGGGATTGATTCAAGTCTTTTTTGATGATATGGAAACACCCGTCATGGAAACACACGACCAGCACCACGAAGCAGGCTACATTGGTTTCGGCTCTTTTGACGATACAGGTATGATTCGCAACATCCAACTTTACGGTGAGTTCCTCCCTAAAAAAATGGGACTTTTCCATTAAGTTGGCTACATCATTAATAAAAGGAAAAGACCAGCCCGTGAATTTATTTTTAGTACATTAGGAATAGGAATTTTAAAAAAGGGATAGCCAAGTATTAGGGGAGTTGACGATAAATTAGAGCTTGTTTAAAAATTTTCTTTAAGTGAAAATCAATAGTTTGTGGTTCTGACAATAGGAAGGCGAGGGAATTTAGCGGGCTAAATGACTAAGCCTTACTGAAGTCAGGTTCATAAAATATTGGTTTTCAGTAATTA
>CALDYY010000010.1 GCA_937944245.1 uncultured Saprospiraceae bacterium
TACTTTAATATCAAAATAGAAGCCTTTAGCACTTGGTATGAATCAAAATATGATGAGTAAAAAAAGTGATTTTTTGGAGTAGAAGACTTAGAGCATATTTAAATTTTTAACTACTGAAACCCGATATTTTATGAACCTCACCTCAGTAAGGCTTAGTCCTTTAGCCTACTATTCTTTTGCCCTTCGCTCTTAGAGTGATGGCGTAACTTGAAGTGAAGCCCTCACTAAAGTGATACCTTAAAAAAGGTAACATGACGATTTAAAAGATGCAATCATTTTTTATGGAAACAATAGGTCGTATTTATTCATATCCAGACTACATTGGTGTAATCAATACCTACCACAACATTACGTTTGACAAATCCAACAAACCTAAAAACGCTGCCATTCTCCAAATAACTTTCTATCCAATCCTAAAACCTTAAAGTAAATCCGTTCTTCTTTATCGTTTAATAGACTTCTTGCGAAAGTAGTTTTTTCTCCTCAACTCAACCTTAAGTCCTTTTTAACTTCCGTCTGAATAGGAAAAAAAGAAAGGCTAAATAGGAATGCTAATGATTACAGATGAAGCGAATTTTACAAATAAAAATCTGTGGTCATCTGCTAAATCTGTACTATCTGTGTTCTAGTTTGTTTGCTACGCTTTTTGCCAAAGTAATTCTCTTCTCCTCATGCCCAACCTAAGTCTCTTTTAATTTTACCCTAGATGAAAAAAAAGAAAGGCTAAAGGGCTTTCGAAAGAAGTCTAATATTTCATTTAACCAAAGTTTTGCTAGTTCTAATCTTTCACCACTCTTACCGATGTCTGAGAACTTCATTTCTCCATGATATTTAATAGTTTCTCTGTGTTTTGTTAAACTATCAAAAAGAGAGTTGAATTTTTGGGTAGGAACAATTATTGTTGAGATGTATTCCATCTATCGGAAATATTTTTTCTTTCATCGGTAGAAAGATTGATATTAATTTCTCGTTTAGATACATCGCCAAATAAGTTCATTGGTTTTTTATTAATTTCATTAAATAGGTTAAAAGCAACCAGTCGTTGCTATCAATAATCTAGGATTAAGATCCCAAAAAAAAGCACCCCAAAGCGCAAAAACTTCGGGGCTACTTAGGCGAATGATTACCCACATTCAGAATGACCGCAGCTTTTGCAAGTGAGGCATCCTTCTCTGTAAATTAAGCCATCGGGGTCGCCACAGCTTGGGCAAATGCGTTTTACAGCGCGCGTTCCATTTGGAATGAATTGCTTCAAGGCGCGCGTCACACCACTTTTCCAAGTGCTGATGTGTTGCTCTTCCACGTTTAAGCCTTCTACCAATTCCACAACGTAGTGCAATGGCATACCATGGCGCAGAATGCCCGAAATGAGCTTCGCATAGTTCCAGTATTCCTTGTTGAAAGAGCGAGAAAGCCCTTCAATCGTTACGCGGTAACCTTCCTTATCTTGGAATTGGAAATCGTAGCGGCGCTCGTTATTTTCGTCTTGCTCTTTGATAACCCAACCTCGATTTACATAGTTGGGCAACTTGAACGTATCCACCGCTCTACCTGTGAAAATTTCGTAAGGTTTTCCTTCCAACAATCCCACTACGGCAATCCATTCTTCGCTGTTGTTTTGGAAGCGAATAACAGAAGCCTCCAATTTTTTCGGACGCTTAGGCGCAAGGGTTTCTGCAAAAATATCTTCACTGGTAGGTACTGGTGTTTCCTTTTTATCATTAGATACCAACACGCCTGAGCGAGAACCATCGCGGTAAATCGTACAACCTTTACAACCCACTTCCCAAGCAGTTTCATAAATTTTTCGCACCATTTCTACGGAAGTTTCCTCTGGCACATTTACGGTTACACTGATGGAGTGATCCACCCATTTTTGAATAGCGCCTTGCATTCTCACCTTTTGCACCCAATCCACATCGTTAGCTGTGGCATTATGGTAAGGCGATTTCATGATGATAGGCTTCAATTCTTCTTCTGACATTGCAGTTACCGCTTTGGGATCGTAGCCGTTCTGCTCCAACCAATCAATGAATTTATGGTGGAAAACATTGTACTCTTCCCAAGAATCGCCCACTTCATCCACAAAAGATACTCGACTATCTTTGTCATTAGGGTTCACTTTTCGGCGACGCTTGTACGACACCATGAACACTGGCTCAATGCCTGAAGTCGTTTGCGACATCAAACTGGTCGTGCCGGTTGGTGCAATCGTCAACAAAGAGATATTGCGGCGACCGTACTGCTTCATTTCCGCATAAAGCTGTGGGTCAGCAGCAGCCAAACGCTGGATGAATGGATTGTTTTTTTCTCTTTCTGTGTCGTAAATTTCAAAAGCACCTCTCTCTTTCGCCAAATCTACCGAAGAACGATAAGCATTCAACGCCACTGCTTTATGCACTTTTACTGAAAAATCAGTTGCCTCGTTGCTGCCATATTGCAAGCCCATTGCCGCCAACATATCGCCTTCAGCAGTGATGCCTACTCCTGTTCTGCGCCCTTGCGTACAAGCCTTGCGGATTTTCTGCCACAACTGACGCTCTACTTGCTTAATATCTTCTTGCTCGGGGTCTTTATTGATTTTCTCAAGAATTAAGTCCACTTTTTCTAATTCCAAATCAATAATGTCGTCCATGATGCGTTGCGCCATTTGCACATGTTGACCAAATTTTTCAAAATTGAAGGTCGCCAATGGCGTAAATGGATTTTCAACGTAGCTGAACAAATTGATTGCTAACAATCTGCATGAATCATATGGAGAAAGGGGAATCTCGCCACACGGATTCGTTGAAACCGTTTCAAAACCCAAGTCGGCGTAACAATCTGGAATAGCTTCTCGCTTCACGGTGTCCCAAAAGAGAATACCCGGTTCAGCGGATTTCCAAGCATTGTAGATGATTTTATTCCACAATTTATTGGCATCTATTTCTTTTTTGTACTTGGGCGTTGCAGCCGTGATAGGATATTGCTGGGTGTAAGGTTTGTTATTGAGCGCAGCTTTCATGAACTCATCATCAATTTTCACAGAAACATTAGCTCCTGTTACTTTCCCAGATTCCATTTTAGCATCAATAAAATCCTCTGCATCAGGATGTTTAATGGAAATGGTCAACATTAATGCACCACGGCGACCATCCTGTGCCACCTCGCGCGTACAGTTAGAATAACGCTCCATAAAAGGCACGATACCAGTGGAAGAAAGTGCGCTATTCATTACAGGACTACCTTTGGGGCGAATGTG
This sequence comes from uncultured Saprospiraceae bacterium, assembly GCA_937944245.1. Taxonomy (GTDB): domain Bacteria; phylum Bacteroidota; class Bacteroidia; order Chitinophagales; family Saprospiraceae; genus JAAUTG01. The sequence goes on from CALDYY010000010.1 coordinate 3,242, forward strand.
AGAAAGGTCATGCCCTACTCCACCTCGACGTTTCATCAACTGCGCTTGTTCTTCATCCAAACGAATAATGCCCGCATAGGAATCCGCCTGATTACCGATAACAAAACAGTTGGAAAGAGAAGAAATCTGGTAGTTGTTGCCAATACCCGACATAGGGCTACCTTGTGGAATAATGTATTTGAAATCCTTGAGTAGTTTGTAAATTTCTACTTCTGATAAAGGATTAAGGTATTTCGCTTCCACTCTAGCCACTTCGCGTGCAATCCGTCGGTGCATATCATCGGGTGTACGCTCGTAAATATTTCCATAAGAATCTTTTAATGCATACTTGTTGACCCAAACAGTAGCAGCTAATTCATCGCCTTTAAAATACTGAACCGAAGCCTCTATCGCTTCTTTCATGGTGTAGGTTTGTTCCAATTTATCACTTTGTTGGTTCAGTGATAATTCTTCTTCTTGGTTTTTGAATACGTCCATAATTTCTTTAATAAATTAGTAAATAAAATGTATTGTCTCCCTCGTTGATAAGCCTATTCTTCTATCTTTTAATTTTTCTTTACACAGTTTTTTCGGTGTAAAGACAAGCGTTTTAACCATTTCACAATAAAGTGCAACAGCAAGTTTTTTTCAGAGAACCATCCTAAAAAATATTAGGATGGTTCTTTGAAATTTTACTATATGTGTGAGTGTATGAACTATCAATTAAGTGAATACAAAAATAGAGCAATATCTTTTTTTTTCTAAAATAGTTATCCACAAAATGTGAATTATTTTCACAAAAAACTGTAAATCAAACATTTAAAAACAAAAACATCTTTTCCACAATGTGGATAACTCATTGTGGAAAAACAACTACATCTATAATCAATTAAGTGATATTGTACTTTTTTTGATGGATAATTAGGGATTTTCTAAGGATTAACGGCGAACACGTTGAAAATAAAGTGCTACCATTAAGCTGACTACAATAGAAAGAACAGTAATGTAGGCTGCTGCCCAAGGTGAATCCTGAAAAGGCAATTCCACATTCATACCAAAAAAACTGGAAATGAAAGTTGGTACACTCAGAATAATTGTTACTAGCGTCAAGCGGCGTACATCTACATTTAAGTTATTGGAAATGATAGAACTATAAGCATCCATTGTACCACTCAATATATTAGTGTAAACATTTGCCATATCCAACGCTTGGGTGTTGTCAATAATGATGTCCTCGAATTGATCGCGTAAATCTTCATCATTTTGAATGCCTAAGAAGTCTGTACGTTTCATTTTCATTTTTAGCAGCTCATTGGCACTTAAAGAGCTAACAAAATAAACTAATGATTTCTCTACACTCAATAGCTCTCTCAATTCTTGATTTCGGCTGGAATTGTAAAGTTCTCTTTCGATTAGATTGTGCCGTAGATTGAGTTGTTTTAAGCAAGTCAAAAAACGGTACACGGTTTGCTCCATAATTTGGATAACAAATAATTTTTCGTTGATAGGGTCAAAATTGCGCACTCTATTGTCCAAAAATAGTTGCAACACAGGATTTTTGTAAGACGAAATAGTAATGGTGGCATCAGGAGTCAATATAATACCGATAGGTACGGTGATAAAAATGGTTTCGTTTTCTGAACGATCCTCGTTTAAGATTGGCGTATTTAACAAAATAAAGCGCACTTCCTCGTCGCGCTCATAGCGAGAGCGTTCGTCTAAGTCCAGAGAATCCGTCAAAAAGTCGAGATATACCCCGAATTGTTGAGCAACTTCCTCCAACTCTTCTTGATTGAAAGGCGGAGCAATATTGACCCAACAAGACGGCTCAGGTTGAAGTAATTGTTTGATTTCTCCGTCTTTTCGAGCATAATATCGAACCATAACACTATTATTTATTGGCTGCAAACATACAAACTTATGGGCGTAAAAATCGGCTATTTTATATCAAGCGTTCAATAGAAACAAATTAAATAACTGCTTTGTGTTTTTTATGCTATTTTACTTCCTTTTGAAGGCTTTAAGTTGTGCTATAAAATGCTCATAAATAGGTAAATCACTAAACTTTCCATCTCCCCAATAAGGCACTAAGCCCATGAGTATTCTGTAATAATCCGCCACTATATCACCTTGTTGTTCATAGTTAAATTCCCAAAACTTCTTTTTGTTGACTATGGCTTTTTTTAATGCGCTTACCCCACCATAATTGTACCCTTCTTTAGTGCGCTGTGCCCACAACGCTCTAGGTATGTAAACTGCGCCAAAGCGCTGATACTGCCAAACATGTACCAACTCATGCACCAGCAATGAATCCGACATACTTCCCCAGCTATTAATGGTATTGAAACTCACATAACAAATACCTGATTGCTTTGGTCCGAAGTAGGCACGTTCATCTATGCGCACACTGTCCAAATCAATAGCATCGCCAAAGACGGATTGCGCCAAGCCATACTCCCAATCGCTCAATTTTCTAATGTTCGATTTAAGGCGATTAGATAAGCCTTCATATATTTTACTGATAAGTAAAAAGTCAATTACAGCAAAGGTCAGCTCTATACTATTCCAGAATAATATTCTCATTGAAAAGATATTTTTTCTGCTGCAAAAATGCACTAAAGTTGTCAAAAAGTTAGATTAGGCTCAAGCACTATTTCTATTTGTTGTTTTATCTTTTGCAATAAACTACACCTCAAGAATGATAAAATAATTGCTAAGTTTGTCCATTGCATTACGGATTTATGAAAACTCATAGTCTTTTATTGGTTTGGGGAATATTGTTTTTTTCTAGCTGCTTGCGTGCGCAGCCAACATGTGTGGTCATTGAAGATATTGTCATTGAAGGTAACCAACGCACCAAAGCGCGAATTGTACTGCGAGAATTGAGTTTCCAAATAGGAGATACGCTACAAACCACTGATATTCAAAATCAAATACAATTCAATGAAAAAAGATTGAGTGGCTTGGATTTGTTTACCTCGGTCAATATAAAAAGTATTACTCACCATGAGCAAAGAGTAAAATTTGTAGTAAATGTGAAAGAAAACCTAATGTGGGTCGTTTATCCAAATGTGGATTTAGCCGATCAAGACGTGAATGTTTGGGCGCAACAGTACAATTTTTCCCTCAAACGTATTAGTATTCCTATCACCCTTTCGCATTTGAGCCTCACAGGAAATCAAGATAAACTCAAAGCCAGAGTGCAGTTCGGATTCACGCGCAAACTCGAAGCATTGTATATTTCCCCGTTCCTCAACCAAAAGCAAACATTGCGTTTACAAACGGATTTCTTGTTCAGCGACGACCGCGAAGCACGCTGGAATACTGTCAACGATAAAGACCTTTTCTTAAAAGAAGAAAATGAGCGACTTTTCAGGCGTACACGCGCAGGTGTCGGGCTACAAATTCGTCCTCAACTGTTCGATACACACCGCTTTATTTTAAGCTTTCAGCAAAATGGCATACCAGATACTATTGCATTTTTGAATCCTGACTTTTTTCTTAGTGGACAAACACAACAGCGTTTTCTTTCCATACGCTACGATTTCACCTCCGACCATCGCAATTTTAACTTGTATCCTACGAAAGGTTATTTTATTAGACTATTGACGGAAAAAGAAGGATTAGGTATTTGGAAAGAACGCAATGCACTTATCGTAAATGGTTTGCTGGCTAAATATTGGTCACTTCCCGAAAAATGGAGTGTAGAAGCTACTTTTAGAGGGCAAACCAATTTAATTCGCCAGCAACCTGCCTACTACAATAATCCTGTGATTGGTCCTGAACCGAATCTGATAAGAGGTTACGAATTGAAACAAATTAGAGGAATAGATTACATCATTGCTACTACCACTTTGAGGTACAAATTATTAGATACAGAATTGAACTTAGGTAAACTGATGTTTATTAAAAAATATAAGCAAGGCAATTTAAGTATTTTCTTTAAAGCCTATCAAGATGGTGCTTACATGAATAATCCATTTTATCAAGCAGAAAATAAATTACCCAATCAAGCACTTTGGAGCAGAGGAATAGGCATGGACATTATGATTTATAACACAGGAGTAGGAAAAATAGAGTGGAGTTTTGCCAAAATTGATAATACTTTGCAATCGGGTTTATTTTTTCATACCAGTTTAGTATTTTAAGCCAAATAAAAACTAAAATCCAAAATCATGCAAATAGCGATATATAGCAGAATTTACAAAGAAGCAGATGCCCTTTATGTTCAAAAACTTTTTGATATATTACACAAAGAGGGGGTTAGTATTTATGTATTCGCACCTTACTTTGAGCAAATTAAAAATAAAATTCATTTTCCTTCACATTATGAAGCATTTGACAGCTACGAATTTTTAAAAGCCAATAAGATAGATTTTGTTATCACACTAGGTGGGGATGGTACCATTCTGCATGCCATTACCGTAGTGAGGGATACAAATATTCCTATACTAGGCATCAATCTTGGACGATTGGGTTTTCTGGCAAGCGTAGAAAAACGCAAGATAGAAGATGCTATTTTATGCCTTAAAAAAGGTAGCTTTTTATTGGATGAGCGGCAATTACTCTATCTTGAATCTAACCACCCTATTTTTGGCGAACTCAGTTTTGCCTTGAACGATTGCACCATTCTAAAGCGCGATACGTCTTCACTTATCACGATTCACACCTACATTAACGGTGCTTTCCTCAATTCTTATTGGGCGGATGGCATCATCATTTCTACACCAACAGGCTCAACTGGCTACTCCCTAAGTTGTGGTGGACCGATTATTTTTCCACAGTCAGGTAACTTTGTCATTACGCCTGTGGCTTCTCATAATCTAAATGTCCGCCCAATCGTAGTTTCCGACAATACTGTAATTTCCCTACAAGTGGAAGGGCGTGCCGATAATTTTTTATGCACTTTGGATTCTCGCTTCCGCACGATTACCTCTGACCATGAACTAGCTGTACGCAAATGCGACTTCTCTATTAAAATGGTTCGCCTGCCAGATAGCGATTTCCAAAACACTATCAATACTAAATTAGGCTGGGGCTTGGATAAACGAAATAGTGATTAATCAGTGTAAAATTAAACTTATCGCTTATTTCTCAATGATTTAAGTAACTTAAACATATCCCCTTGTTTAGAAATCAAAGCTCCTTTTTCCAGCAAGTCGAATGTTTCCAACTTTTTTTCTTTCCTGTATGGTCGCTCCGCAGCATAAAGTTGCAAATCAGCTCCTGAAAGTTGCATTTGCTGAAGCATTTGCTCAGAATTATTATTTTTCGTAAAATCAAGTTGCGTGCGCCCAACGACACGGACACCAATCATTTCTATTTTTTCTTCATGGAATTGAAAAGTGCGCAAATCTTGAGGCATTTTCCACTCCAAGTATTCCACATCACCCAATATCTTATCAAACACAATATCGCTGAACAATCCAATAAGTTCGTTCACCTTTTGTAGCTCATTTTCCTTCAATCGCTCCCAATCAGATGCCGTTATCTGCTGCGCCGCTAAAAAACGAACAAATTCTTTTTCTAATTCTTCTAGTTCTTCCTGATTTAAGGCTCTATATTTCATCTTAATCGTTTATACTGCAATAATATGCTTTTTCCGCATGAACATAAATTTTGAAACGAGGTTACTTTTTTATTAATAATCATTTATCAAAATAATTGTCATATCATGTTTGGACTATTCAAAAAGAAAACAGAAAAAGAGAAATTGCAAGAGCAATACAAGAAATTGATGGAAGAATCTTACAAACTTTCACATTCTGACCGAAAAGCGAGCGATTTAAAACGCGCAGAAGCAGATGAAATCCTAAAGAAAATAGAAGCGATTGCAGATTAATTTTATTTGTATTTTTGTATAGATTTTTTAGTATAGTTAAGTCGAACTAAAAAATCTATACTTAATAATAAATCAGCTTAATTTTAATAATATCCAAATGAAAAAATTATTTTATTTTATTTGTCTCTCTTTATTTTTACTAAGTTGCAAGTCAGAACAAAAAGTAAAAAGCAGCTACATACAGCTACAAGGAAAAACCATGGGCACAACCTATAATATCAACTATGAAAGTAATATAAACTACCAAAAAGGCATTGATTCCGTGTTAACAGTGGTGAACAGCGAGGTAAATACTTATGACCCTAATTCCACCATTTCTAAATTTAATCAATCAGAAACTGGAATTGATTTAGCAGTGGCAGTAAATGACACTAAAAATGATTTATACCCTACTAGAAAACATTTTATTGAAAATTTTATAACCGCTAAAATAATTTATGAAAAAACACAAGGTGCTTTCGACCCAACGGTAATGCCATTAGTCAATTATTGGGGTTTTGGTTATACCCCTAAAAAGCCCATAGATGCTGTGGATACGATGAAAGTAGATTCCTTGAAAGCATTTATTGGAATGAATAAAGTGAGTTATGAAGGCACTCAATTAAAAAAGCCGATGGCAGGTATTCAATTAGATTTTAGTGCTTTAGCCAAAGGATATGGAGTAGATGAAGTAGGTAGATATTTAGAATCAAAAGGGATTAATAACTACATGGTAGAAATTGGAGGCGAAGCTAGAGCAAAAGGGAAAAACGATAAGGGCGAATACTGGAATATGGGGGTAAGCACACCCGATGAACTTGCAAGATTAACAGCATTAATTGCCGCTGTTCGATTAAATAATGAATCTATTGCTACATCGGGTAATTATAGAAATTTCTACGAAGTAAATGGTGTAAAGTATAGCCATACTATCAACCCTAAAACAGGTTTTCCGGAGCGGAACAACTTGTTGAGTGCTACTATTATTGCAGAAAATTGTATGTTAGCAGATGCTCTAGCAACTTCCTGTATGGTACTCGGCTTGGAGGGTGCCAAAAAATTGGTAGCCGATATAAAAAATGTAGAAGCATACTTTATATTCAGCAATCAAGAAGGTAAAATGGAAGCATATCTAACATCAGGTTTAAAAGATAGAGTTAAAGCGTTTTAGTATTTTTAATTAAATAAAATACTAAAAATTTAATAATGTATCGAAAATATATTACTTTAAAACAAGAAAAATATAATGGAATTTAATTTAGAACGTGATTTGTGTTTTTTTGATATTGAAGCGACAGGTTTGAATGTAGTGAAAGATCGCATTATGCAAATTGCAATTATAAAATATTTTGCCAATGGCAAAGCACCCGAAGAGCTTTCTATGCTGATTAATCCAGGAATACCAATGTCTATGGAAGCCTTTGGTGTACATGGTATTTCGCCTAAAGATGTAGCCAACAAACCCACTTTTCAGCAAGTAGCCGATAAAATTTATCGTTTCATAGGCGATGCAGACATTGCTGGTTACAATTCTAACCGTTTTGATATTCCAATGTTGATGGAAGAATTTGCCAGAGTAGGTCTTGATTTCGATGTAGAAAAACGAAGACTAATTGATATTCAGCGAATTTTTTATAAAATGGAGCCACGCACACTAAAAGCAGCTTATAAATTTTATTGCAAAAAAAATCTAGAATCCGCTCATGATGCACTGGCTGATGTTCGAGCAACAGTGGATGTATTTAAAGGTCAACTAGAATTATATAAAGACGAAGAATACGAAGACGAAGATGGTGGAATCACAAAACCAATAAAAAATGATATAAAAGCCTTACATGAGTTTACTAATGACCAAAAATTTATAGATGTTACCCAGAAATTAAAATATAATGAAAAAGGTGAAATCGTTTTCAGTTTTGGAAAATATATGGGTAAGCCAGTGGCAGAATCTTTAACAAAGGATAAACAATATTATCATTGGATTATGGAAAAAGAATTTTCAGTACAAGTAAAACAAACCGTTAAGAAATTAATGAAAGAATATGAAAAATCTATGCGTGATAAAACACAGTAATATTCTATTTTTTATAAACTTAGTTCTTCTTTTCACCGCCTGTTATGAAAATAAAGAAGGTTGTTTGGATATAAATGCGACTAATTTTGATGTTAGCGCAGACATTGCTTGTGGTGATTGTTGTAATTATCCATCGCTTAGAATAAATGTATTACATCGTATTAAAGATGCTCAATTAGATACATTTTATAATTTAGCGATTGATCAACCGATTACACTAGACAGTATTCACTTTTTTAATATTAAAAATATTCGATATTATATTTCTGATGTTAAATTAAAGCGGGCAGATGGCACATTAGTTGGCGTTAATAATGAAATTAAACTTTCTATCACAGCATCTAATGCTGATACTATAAATTTTTTTGAAGAAGATAACTTTGCCTTAATTAGTCGCAGAACACCTCGAAGTAGCAACATTGGAACGCTGACTCAAAATGGCGATTTTGTAGGAGTACAATTTAAAATAGGATTAGCAGAAAATATTAATCAAATTAATCCAAATTTAGTGCCTACAACTCACCCTTTACACATCAGTACAGAAATGTATAATAAGCAGCTTAATAAATATATTTTTAATCAAATAGAATTATTTAGAACAGCAGGAGTAGATACGATTCCAACCGTTATTAATATTATTGGAAATGAATATATGAAGACAATTGACCTGCCCTTTCCGTTTAATGCAGATGTCGGATTTAACATTACGCTTACGATTCGAGTGGATTATAGAGAGTGGTTCAAACAAATAGACATTAAAAATGCAAATATTGAAGATTTTGTAACAAAAGTCACAGCAGGGCTAGTAAATTCTTTTCAACTTGTAAGTGTGAATAAAAGTGTCAATTAGTGAACCAAATAACACAAAATAGACGTTTATGAAAGATGAGTTTATATTAGTAACAAATCATAGATTTAAAGTTGACGATTATGAAAAAATTCACTATTCTAACAATAATCTTGCTTGCCTTCATAGGTATAGCTTCTTCTTGTGAAAAGAACACAGATGATAATGAAACAGGGACTTTATCACTTCAATTTCAACTAACTTATGGTGGTGAGCCACTACATATGTTTGAGCGTTTTAACTATGCTAGTGGTGCATCCGTATTTATTGACCGCTTTAACTTATTTATCTCTGATGTAAAGCTAGTTAACAGCACGACGAAACAATCTATCAAAGATGTTGCATGGCTAGATTTTTCAGGTATCCAAGACAAAACAACTGCAAAAACTGGCGTTCGATTGGAAATACCTAAAGTGCCTGTGGGGCAATACAGTGCACTGGAGATTGGATTAGGTGTTTCCCCTGAACTCAATGCCACCACGCCATCGAATTACAGCGCTAGCCATCCTTTGGCTAATAACTATTGGGAACAGTGGAACAGCTATATTTCTATGGTGATAGAAGGTAAAGCAGACCTTACTGGCGGCACAACACACAACTTGATTTTAACCTACCACGTAGGCACTAATGATGCTTACAGCCGCATCAACTTAGAAGATAACTTCTTGATTAAGAGTGGTAAAAACAATGTTATTCTATTGGAAATTGACCTAAAGAAAATATTAACGAAGGAAGGGCAGCATTTAGATATTGAACGATTTCCCAGAGACCACTCTACTCGACCAGAAGTATTTGATTTTTTGCGGTTGAACTTGCCTAGTGCAGTAGTTCTGAAAAATAAGTAGTTTTTTAAATAGCTATTACAAAATAAAATACTGAATAAATGAAATACAACATCAATATACTATTTTTCACACTTGCATTTCTACTGAGTTGCTCGGGAGATGAATTAGTTATGAATGATGTATTGAAAGATCAAAAAATAGAAGCAGCATACACTCCAGAGGCTTATCAACTAAACATTCCCAAATGGTTGCCAGAAATGGAAATACCTGCGGATAATCCTCTAACAAAGGCTGGTGTTGAACTTGGGCGGCACTTGTTCTACGACCCCATTCTCTCTTTAGATAGTACCATTTCTTGTGCTAGCTGCCACCTTCCCGAATTATCTTTTGCAGACCCTAATCGCTTGGGCGTTGGTATCGGTGGTGCCATAGGCGATCGCCATGCTATGTCTCTTGTTAATGTTGGGTTTTACACCAAAGGACTTTTTTGGGACGGTCGTGTAAAAACACTTGAAGAACAAGCGCTTATGCCAATAGAAGATCACCGAGAAATGAATGAAAATTGGAAGCAAGTAGAAAAAAAATTGGCACGCCATCCGAATTACCCTAAAATGTTTAGAGAAGCCTTTGGCATTGAATATCCAAGTCAAATTACTAAAGAGTTGGCGACCAAGGCTATTGCTCAATTCGAACGCACACTTATCAGTGGGGAATCTCGGTTTGACAAAATCGTGTTTGCAAATGATCTCGACGCTGGATTCCTTACCGATTCAGAAGAAAGAGGTCGAGTGCTCTACTTTTTTGAAGAATCGCAAGTCTTGGAACACCCCGGTTGTTCTCATTGCCATAACGGACCATTATTTACGGACAATGCCTTTCGCAACAATGGTATCGAAAGCGTAAACTCGCTAAAGGACTTCCCCGACAAAGGATTTGGAGGTTTTACTAAGCAATTAGGCGACAATGGTAAATTCAGAGTACCCACTTTGCGCAACATCGAATTGACGGCACCTTACATGCACGATGGACGTTTTCAAACGCTTGAAGAAGTGCTAGACCATTACAGTTCAGGTGGACATTTCGCTGAAAATTTGGATGCTAATATTCTTCCTTTTACCCTTTCTGCACGCGACAAACAAGACCTTATCAACTTTCTAAAAATGTTGACCGATACCAACTTTGTGAATAATCCTGATTTACAGAACCCTTTTAAGTAGAGCAAACATGAGAAGAAACCTAGCTCACGAGGTTACTTGTGGACTAGGTTTTTTTCTCAACAGGAATTGTTTTTTAATTTATTGTTTGCTTTCTGCTATTTTTAAAAAGTTGAATGAAGGTAGAATAACAGGATTATAGCCCGAATTAAGGGTAAGGTTCGAGATGAATGTTCTAAGGTATGGAAAGGCAATAGCAGGAGCATTTATTCTAACAAAATCAGAATCTTTAAAATCGTTATCAATCGCCTTATCTACTTCAAAAAAAGCAATCAATTTTACTTTGAGTAAAAATTGTTCTTCTTTGTTTTCTAGGATGAAATAAAAATTTATCAAGAATGTAAAAGCATCATACTCTACAAATTTAACATCAAAATTGAATGAAACTTCCAAATTTTGGGTCGCGTTTGTATTGGATGAATCACTGTTCAGTAGTAATTCAGTAACTTGTATATGCTTTAATTTCATTTGGTAGTCCAAGTCCATATTATGCAGCCATTGTGTAGGTGTGATTGTTTGTACTAGATGTGATGCTTTCTCTGGAATCACTCAATCTAAACGGATGAATAATTTCAAATTTGAGCATTACTTTTTGCCCGCTAAAAAGTTGCTCTAAATTTTGCCTATTTTGATCAAATACAACCCATTTTTCTAACATTCTTTTATCAAATGTCTTGAGTTTCTCTGTAAATCTCCCACTAAGTGTTTCATAATCAATCATAACATTAACTTTGCTTTTGTAAGAACATTTCAAAACTACGAATGTTTTTCAAACTAAACAACACTATTTGTATCCGCTTTTTGTAATATAACTGGGGTATCTCTGAGTAAATTCGGTCTGATTTTCTTGGATTAGTAGGTTTATCATCATAAATGATACCGTCAACGCCCAGCACTCGCCAAATATTATCTGTTAGAAAACGATGAACTTGCTCTAGAGATATCTCAATATCATTGGATTTAAAATAATCAATAGTTTCTTCTATTGACCTTCGGAAGAAAAAATAGCCTTGCTCATCAAAAACAGCATTGATACATCGTTCATCATCCAAAACCGCCTTGTAAACATCATAATAGCCTGTTTGATTTTTCTTAGAGTCTTCACCCCAATATTTAGCAAATTCTAACTCTGTCCAAAAATAATATCCAATACCGAGCCAAGCATTTCCAACAGTACATTTTAAAGGATGACTTAAAAGAGTATCGCCTCTAAATTCTTGCGTATGATAGCCAATTAAGTACAATTTGTCTTCAATAAGTACCCTTTCCATATTGATATTGTTTTACCAAATTATTAATTATTTCCTTAATCCCTCTAAAGATCAATGAATCGTTACCTTATGTGTGCAAGCAAAAGATTCACCGACTGGAAGAAAAACAATACCTTCTTTTTGTCTAAAATCCCAACTGGCAGTCGTTGTGTCTGCTACCCCAAACCAAGGTTCTAGGCAAACAAACGGCGCATCTGCACTTTTTGACCAAATACCTAAATAAGGAAATCCCTCAAAATCAAAAGTTAAAATACGTTTATGTTGACCATTCATTAAAGAGACCTTGCTAGATTTCAGGCGATGAAAAATGAGTGCATCGTGGTCAAATAAATTATCAGTGATTCTGATTCGGTTGTCGCCATTTAATACTTTTTGCTTTGCACCATTGCGCAAGCCATCCTCAATAAGTTCACGAGTGGCATTCTCAATTTCGGGAAATAACAAATAATAGTCAGAACGTTTTTCGCCCACTTTTAATGGACATTTGAACGAAGGATGAGCACCTAATGAAAAATAGATTGCTTGCTCATCTTTATTCAGAACAGTATAAGTAACAGACAATGTACTACTTACAATTTCATAACTCGCCTGTAATTCAAAATGATAAGGATACATTTTTAGTGTTTCTGGGTTGCTCAAAGCACTCAACACCACTTTATTTTCTTTATGTTCCATAATTTGAAACATTAAATCTCTAGCAAAACCGTGCTGCCCCATTTCAAAATACTGGTTATCAATTCTATATTGATTGTTCTTCACTTTTCCAACGATTGGAAAAAGAATGGCAGAATGTCTTGCCCAATATTTTGGGTTAGCATCGCCTAAATATTCTTGTCCAAAAGAATAAATACTGGCTAACTCTGCCCCTTTTTGATTAATACCTGCACTCAAAATTTCATTAGAAATAGCTAAACGGCTCATGTGTTTACAATTTTGGTGAAATATAAAAAGTTATATTTACAAATAAAAAACTTTGGCTACATAATCATCTTGAATGGTTTAGTGCTAAGAGCTTGTTTAAAAATTTTCTTTAAGTGAAAATCAATAGTTTGTGGTTCTGACAATAGGAAGGCGAAGGAATTTAGCGGGCTAAATAACTAAGCCTTACTGAAGTCAGGTTCATAAAATATTGGTTTTCAGTAATTAAAAATTTAAACATGCTCTAAGTAACTTGTTCCCTACTACTGTCGTATGAAAGATAAAATGATATTCACCACATGAGACTTGCTATTACTACACTGCTGTTTTTTTATTGTTATAACATCACACAAGCGCAACAAGCGCCTAACATTACTACTTATCTGTTCAACCAATTGTCCTTCAACCCAGCATATGCGGGTAGTAAAGGTTATTTAACTAGCAACTTGCTACACAGAAGTCAGTGGATAGGCTGGAACGATGCGAACTCCAAACCACCTACGAACCAACTCCTAACCCTACACTCCCCTATCGGTAACAGCAAAAGAGTGGGCTTAGGATTAAATTTACAAAACTATCGAGTGGGCGCTACCAATACCACTGCTATTAATCTAGCCTATGCCTATCGCATCACGCTGCCTATTGGCGTGCTATCAGCAGGTTTGCAGTCGGGAATAGTCGCCTGGAACGGCAACTGGAATAAACTTACTTTTCAAGATGGCATCCAGAATGATCCTGCTTTTTCAGAAGGCAGTCTCAATAAAACATTCACCAACTTTGGTGCTGGCATTTATCTTGAATCCAAGAAATATTATGTGGGTCTATCCTATCCGCGTTTGCTCCATCTGGACATATCTTCCAGTGAGGATTATATTGCTAATTCCAATGTTTATGCGCAGCTTTATCGGCAAATGTATTTTATGGCGGGTGGTGTAATTCCTATTTTTTCAGAGCAAATGATTTTCAAACCTTCTTTACTCCTACGAAAAGTGGGAACACTTGGCAAAGGAAATCCTCAGCAACCAATTGTGGCTACACCAACTTCCATAGATTTAGATGTTTCTCTATTTTTTTTGCAGACCTTTTGGCTTGGCACAAGCTACCGAACCACACTAGAAAGTGTATTCGGAAATACTACCTCTCATGATTCCATGAATATTTGGGCTGCTTTCTATTTGAATAAAGGCGTGAGAATAGGAATGGGTTACGATTTTTCACTTACTGCACTAAAAAATTTTAACAGCGGATCCTTAGAAATCATGGTAGGTTATGACTTTAACTATAATATTTCTAATGTTCAAAGCCCAAGGTATTTTTAAAGTCAAAAAAAGTTGTAACTTTGTTAGTCTTATGTCATAAGAAAAAAAATTCTTGCGCACTTGTTTTTTTCTCAAAAGTTGTTGTATATTTGCATCGCTTTAGAAGGAAAGCACACAGCAAATACAAAATGATTCCGTAGCTCAGCTGGTAGAGCAATACACTTTTAATGTATGGGCCCTGGGTTCGAATCCCAGCGGGATCACAAAATACAAAGCCAAGTTTCTGATTATCATTTGCTTGGCTTTTTTTATTTCTCATTAGCTGACTAATAAATGCCCTAGTACTAAAAGCCCAACCAATTAAAATTTCTATTTTCTTCCGTTTTGTATCATTCTATTTCAAAAAATAGTTTATATTTGGTCATACTAAATCTGTATGAGCAAAATGGCAGAACGTGAATACTATTTTCCCGCTATAACCTCAGAAAAATTATGAAATCAAATGAGCGAATTGTAAGGCTGATTCTCTTGTTGCTTTATCGTCCTTATACATATACAAAAAAAGGATTGTCAACATATTTCAAAATTTCGGAAGACCGAATTGATAACGATTTTAAAGTTCTCAAAAATATTGCTATTCATTTCGACAAAGATGCTCAGCACCGTTATGCCATTCTCCCACAAAAAGAATTTAAGGAATTAAGCTATCTTCAACCACTGACCGAAGCGGATAGAGGAAAAATAAAAGATGCACTTTACAGAGTTTTTGGCGAAAAAGATGCTATGTATATCGAAGGGAAATTGACTAGTCTTTACAATTTTCAGGAACTAGGCTTGCGTGCGCTTCGCCAAAATAGCCTAGACAAGATAGACAAATTGAAAGCCGCTCAAAAAAATAGAAAGCGCGTGGTGCTCGAACAATACCAAAGTAATAGTGGCACTGTCAAAGATAGGTTAGTTGAGCCTTTTTATCTGGATGTGGAAATGGACACCCTGCAAGCCTTTGATGTGGAGGCACAAGAAACTCGGCACTACAAATTGACAAGAATGGAAAGGGTAAAAATAACCGAAGAAAAATGGCAAAATAAAAGCTACACACCAGAGCAAACAGATATATTTAGAATTGTCAATGACCAACAAACCAGGGTTCACCTCAAACTAAAGGCACAAGCCTATAATTACTTAGTAGAACAGTATCCAAAGTCTATCAGTGAAATTCACCCCTCCTCAGAGCCTCAAATTTGGGACTTCGAAGCTAGAGTGAATAGCAATTTTTTTGGGTTAAGCAATTTTATTTTAGCTAATACCGAACATGTCGAAATCATTTACCCACAAGCTTTGAAGGCACACATCAAAGAAAAAATTCAATCATTTTTAAAAAAATTAGCATAAAAAGTACACTTTTTCTGGAGGGGGGTAATTTTCACCCCTCCCACTGGTGTAACTTTACATTCGTAAAAAAGAAAATAAGTAACAAAAGCATAGAACATGAGAATATATCTTCAACTATCGGCAAACAGGGAAATCGTTCCTTTCAACTATCAGCAAAGTCTGGTGGGCGCATTTCACAAATGGCTCGGCGAGAACGAGTTGCATGATGACATTTCGCTTTACTCACTTTCGTGGCTGAGTAAAGGTGTGCCTAAGAAAGGTGGTTTGGATTTCCCTAAACTTTTAGACACCCCCGCTGCGGAAATAAAAAAGCTTCTAATAGCTTGGGGTTACATGTTCCTTTCGGTACAATTAAATAAAAAATGTTAAGCTAAGCATTCAGCTTATATTTCAATTCCATTAGGTACATAATCGAATAGCTGTATAACGTAAACAAGTTAAAAATGATTGAATAGTAGTTCTAATTTTATTGAAAAGAAAAAATAATTCTCAAGAATTCATCTTATAGGAAACTTTTTTCTTTCAATTGACGTTCTTCTAATAAAAATAAAAAAATGAAGAATATTTACACTTTTAGGGACTTAATTATTTCATCAAGTGTTAAATCGGAACACTTGAACACAAGAGAAGCCTTTATCAAGATTCTTGATGAGGATCGCGTTTTGTTATACAATAACATCAAAATTAAAATGGAAAAAGAAAGGCTTTTAGACTACCTAACTTTACTAGAACTGTATAAGAACGGAATAGACTCGTTTCAAATGATTTTTGAGGATGTTTATAGGATATATGTTACAGATACGAACCCAGCCTTTTGCGAACTTGATATTTTAGCTAAAGCAGGCTAGAGATTTAGGCAAGCACTTCTATTTTTTATCACATAAAAAAAAATAATATGAGAATATATTTAAGGCTTTCCAGAAACACTGAACCAGTCCCTTTTAATTATCAAAGTAAACTCGTTGGAGCTTTCCATAAATGGCTTGGAGAAAACGAGTTGCACGACGATATTTCATTGTATTCGCTTTCATGGTTGCAGCATGTGGGTAAGCCAAAATATAAAACTACCCAATCTGGATTGATTTTTCCTTATGGAGCTGATTTTTTCATCAGTTCTCCTTTACAGGATTTGCATACTAAAGCAATA
The DNA here is from genome assembly GCA_937944245.1 of uncultured Saprospiraceae bacterium. Lineage (GTDB taxonomy): Bacteria > Bacteroidota > Bacteroidia > Chitinophagales > Saprospiraceae > JAAUTG01. The sequence goes on from CALDYY010000010.1 coordinate 19,949, forward strand.
CAAGGTGTTTTTCAAAGTGCAATAATTAATTGGGGTATGCGAGTAGAAACAGCGACTTTGAAAGTTACGCCTAATTTTGGGAGCAAATATCGCTTCCTAGTACAAAGCCCTATACTGGTAAAGCGAAAAGTGGAAGCGGAGCAACATCCGCGGTATTTTTTCCCTTATCACGCTGAAGCAGATGGTTTTTTAACGGATACGCTACAAACCAAATTGAAACGTATGAATCTAACGACAGATGTTTCTGTTGCTTTTGATCGCAGTTATGCCCGCCCACACATTAAAAAAATTAATTATCGAAACATTGACATCAAAGCGACGCTTTGCCCCGTCATCGTGGAAGGTCATCCCAGAGCCGTGCAGTTCGCTTGGGAAGTAGGCGTTGGTAATAGCACGGGGATTGGGTTTGGGGCGTTGGTGTGAGTTT
>CALDYY010000011.1 GCA_937944245.1 uncultured Saprospiraceae bacterium
AGTTATCAATGAGATAGAAAGTGAACCAGCTTATTTGCGTCGAGGAATTAACCTAGATGATGTACCGCATTCAGAAGATCAAACGCATTCTCGATGGACAATATCAGAAGATGAAGAGCCAATGATTCGCGCTAATAATTCCTTTCTACACGATAATGTAGATTAATAAAAAATGAGCTAAACTTTAGCTCATTTTTTATTTTAGAATAGGAATATTTTTCATAATCAATTTATAAATATTGTTTAAACCAACAATATTTTAAACACCTAAGCGACTTATTTTGTGTAGCAAAGGTGCTTGACTTTGGAAAGTTCTTGCAATATTTTCATCAGTAAATGTGGTTAACGTATCACCGACAGCAACCACTCTTTGATTTATCATAATAATCTTATCAAAATAATCTTCTACGGTAGAAAGGTCATGATGAACAATCAGGACGGTCTTCCCTTTTGCTGCCATCTCTTTAAGAATCTCAATAATTTTATTTTCCGTAGTAATGTCCACTCCTACGAATGGCTCATCCAATAAGAAAATTTCAGGAGCTTGGCACAATGCACGCGCTATAAAAGCCCTTTGTTGTTGCCCTCCTGAAAGCTCACCAATTTGACGGTCTTTTAAATCTGCTATACCCATTTCTTCCAAAGCCTTCAATGCCAATGCTTTATCTGATGCGTTTAAACGTTGTAGCACTTTCTTATGAGGGTATCTTCCCATCAATACTACATCCATAACAGTGGCGGGGAAAGATAAATCAATATCATTTTTTTGAGGTACATACACAACCTCTTTCCGTTTTTTCTCAATAGATTCCCCCATAATACGTATGCTGCCAACATCATGTGTGATTAATCCTAAAATTGCTTTAAAGAGAGTTGACTTCCCAGCACCATTGGGACCAATCACGCCATAAATGTACCCTGATTCAAGCGTTAAAAATATATTGCTTAACACACGTTCTTGCTCATAAGAAACAGAAAGCTCTTTAATGTCAATCACGATTGAACCCATAATTAATCATTATAATTTATCAATTCTAGTTCTATTACTTTCTTTTCTTAATTCTAATATTTGAACCTGATTGCGTCCATCAGTAGATTTCCATTGTTGAAATTTACCTCTATCTTTAACTTGTATCCAAGTTTTTGAAAAATCAGAATCTCTACTGTCAATATGGATAAATGTTCTATCTGCTGTCCAAGAAAAAGGTAACATATCTCTTCTATTCACATCAAAAATAGCATAGCTAATATTTTTAGTCCCTGTACCATTGCGTTTGAACGTCATAGTACCGATATTGCTAAGATAAATACCTTCCTCGCCAGGTGTAGTTGTTTCGTATCTTTCTACTGCCCAAGTACCCACTAAACGATGCGAACACGAACTAAAAATAAAAATGCTTATCCACAAAATGCCAACAACTATTTTATTATTCATAATTAAATAATTTGATTAAAAATAATAACATTTTAGAACTGTATATTGTTGCTTATCCATTATTTCTGATAGGGAAGCAACTTTATTGCTGAACAGTTTTTATAACAAAAATTAAAATACTAGCAAAAATTAAAATAATAATACCAAATAATAAAATATTATCTTTAAATTGATTTTGCCTATTTTTAATAACTGCATCCTTTTTCAATGCTTCTACTATAGTATCTGTGTTGTACTTAATCATATCATAATAACTGGGTGCAGGGCTACTGGCATCGCCAATAGAATCTGAAAATAGACTTCCACCAATGGAAATGTTATTATCAGTTGCTAATTGTTGTAGCAGTTTAGGATTCACAGTTGTTTCTATAAAGACAGCAGGTATTTTATTTTTTCTTATAACGGAGATAATTCTTCTAATGTCAGCAGTTTGTACTTCTGCTTCCGTAGAGACACCAAGCACTGGCTCTAAAGTTAAACCATAACGCCTTCCGTAATATTGAAAAGCATCATGTGAAGTAATTAAAAACCTCTGATTTTGAGGTATTTCACTAATCCTTTCAATAACATAATTATCTAATGCTTCTAGTTGTTCTTTATAAACACCATAATTAAATTCATATTCTAATTTTCCATCAGGGTCTAGTTCAATAAGAGCATTTTTAATATTTTCAATATAAACTAATCCATTTTGAACATTCATCCACGCGTGAGGGTCAGCAGTATTTTTGTAGCTTAAATTTTCTATCGCCTCAATGCCCGTTGTAATAATGACAATTTTAGCGGAAGTACCTGAATTATCAATTAGTTTTTTGAGCCAGCCTTCAAATCCTAATCCATTCATTAAGATTAAATCGGCTGCTTTCACCGCTTGCACATCTTTTGGCGTTGGTTCGTAGAGATGTGGGTCGCTACCAATAGGAACAATACTTTCCACTTCTATTTTGTCAGTAGCTATATTTTTTGTCATATCTGAAAAAATAGAAGCAGTAGCTAATACTTTATATTTCTCTTGTCCTTTTAGCGGATAAAAAAATAAAATACTAGAGAAAGTAAGCAGAAAAAACCTAAAAAAAGTAAATTGATGTATTGCCATTTTTATAAACTAGCCATTTATTTTTATAAAAATATTATTACTTACTTTATCCGAAAGTAAAAGGTCAAGCATACCGTTTAACTTTATTTTTACTGATTGGTCGTACTCAAATTTCTCTACCAGTGTAACTTGAGAGTCTAGTGTTAACCCTAAACGATCCAAATACTGCAAAAAAGTAGCGGAATGTTCTTGCACACCAACTATTGTACCTTTTTCACCCATTTCTAATTTGGAAAGTAACATTTGCTGACGGGTAGTAATCCTTCCTTCCTCATCGGGAATGGGATCGCCATGAGGATCAAATTTAGGGTAGCCTAAAAATTTTTCTAATCTATTGATTAACTCTTCAGAATTAATATGTTCTAGTTCTTCTGCCATAGGATGTATTTCATCCCAAGAAAAATTAAGTTTATCTGCTAAAAAAACTTCCCAAAGTCTATGTTTTCGAACTAAATGCGTAGCAATAGCTCGACCTTCTCGTGTTAAAGTAACGCCACTGTGCTTTTCATAATGAATTAATTCTTTCTTAGCCAAGCGTTTGAGCATATCCGTTACAGATGCCGCACTCGTATCCATTCTTGTAGAAATAGCTTTATTGCTCGCTCCTTTTTCTTCTTTTTCGCAAATTTTGTATATTGCCTTTAGATAGTTTTCTTCCGTTACTGAAATGGAATCCATGATACAATACATTTTTTTTACAAAGCTAAGTTTTTTAGATTAGCTTAAAAATGTTTTTCATTAACTAAACGCTTATGAAAGTCTTTTATATCATTTTGTCGCTACTTTTTTTGCTATTCGCTATTGCTCAGGTCAATGACCCTGACCCTTGGCTTTGGTTTACTTGGTATATTTTTATTAGTATTTTGCTTGCTATGGCTGCCTTCAATCGTTTTTGGAATATGGCTATCTGGATTGGTATTGGCGTTGCTTCTGTTACATTATCACTTTTTATTCCGAGTTTTATTCAATGGATAAAGGATGGAATGCCCTCCATTGTAACGTCCATGAAAGCGGAATCGCCTTATATTGAATTAGTTAGGGAAACATTAGGTATATTGTTGAGCTTAATAACTCTTGCTGGACTATTGCTTCATAGTAGGTTGTTTCGTCGAGCAAATGCAAAAGTTAACGCTTAAAATCTTATTTTTAGCCGAAAATCCAAATAGATGATGAAAGTGTCTAAAACTTTCATCAGGCGCGATTAGTTTTGATTTCATAAAAATTTAACGCATGAGCCAGAAAAACAATTATTGGGATAACGGGAAAGTCAATACAGGGAGTGTTATTATCGGTGCCATCGTGCTGATAATCATGTTGTTTGCATTGTTGAGTCTAGCTAGATTAACTTATCGGTTATTGACTTTTATTGCTATTCCATTATTAATTGCTACTGCCATTATAGATTATAAGGTATTGGTTGGCTATGTGAATTGGATAGCAAACTTAATAAAGCGAAATGCAGTGCTAGGCATTGTTTTAACCGTATTGAGTTTGGTGGCATATCCTATTACGGTAAGTTTGCTTTTTGGAAGAGCTTTATTGCAAAGAACGCTACGCAATGCCATTAAAGAAAACGAAAAGCAGATAAAGCAAAAACAATTAGGTGAATATGTTGATTTTGAGGAGATTGAGACCAAAAAGTATAAAGAAAAATCTAATCAAGTTCCAAAATCCACTGATAACGATTACGAACGCTTCTTTTAAAGAATTTTCACATTCAAGTCCTTTCATTATGCACTCAAATATATTTCAAGTATATTTGAACATATAATGAAAAATTAATGATGAAATCGCTATCACTGATTGCATCTTTCCTATTTTGGGGATGTACTCATTTTGCACAATCTAACGCAGACAAAATAACAACGCAAGAAATTGCTAATGCGGAAACAATATTCGGGCTAAGTTTTACCAATGAAGAGCGCGCTTTGATGCTGCCCGATGTGCAAGAGAATTTGGAGCGCGTATATGCCATGCGCCAATATACGATTCCGAACAGTACGCCACCAGCTATTTTGTTCAATCCAGTTCCAGCGAATACTCATTTTAGCAAAGTGCAATATCCAATTGTTTGGGATTTACCCACGAATGTGAAAATGCCTAAGAACAAAGAGGCTTTAGCATTTTACTCAGTAGCAGATTTATCCTATCTCATTAGAACAAAAGCTGTTACGAGTGTAGAACTAACAACAATTTATCTTAATCGCTTGAAAAAATACGGCGATACGCTACAATGTGTAATTAGTATTTTGGAAGAACGCGCATTGGCGCAAGCTAAGAAAGCAGATACAGAAATAGCATCAGGTAAATATCGCGGTGCACTGCACGGTATTCCTTTCGGCGTAAAGGATTTGATGGCAGTAGAAAATACAACAACAACTTGGGGCGCAATGCCTTACAAAGAGCAAGTAATTGAAGAAACGGCGACAGTTGTTCAAAAATTAGAGGAAGCAGGCGCAATTTTAGTGGCTAAATTAACACTTGGCGCATTGGCAATGGGCGATATTTGGTATGGAGGTGTTACCAAAAACCCTTGGAATTTGCAACAAGGCTCAAGTGGTTCATCGGCTGGTTCTGCATCTGCTACGGTGGCGGGATTAGTTGCTTTTGCTATTGGCACAGAAACACTTGGTTCTATTGTTTCGCCTTCCACGCGTTGTAGTGCAACAGGCTTGCGTCCAACTTTTGGTAGAGTAAGCCGTGCAGGCGCAATGGCGTTGAGTTGGAGCATGGATAAAATCGGTCCGATTTGTAGAACAGCCGAAGATTGTGCTTTGGTGTTTGAGGCGATGATTGGTACAGATGGGAAAGACCAAACACTGTTGGATTTGCCATTCAATTTTAATGCCACCACTCCGTTAAAAGATTTGAGAATAGGCTATTTAAAAGACCTTTTTGACGAAAGCTATGCTAATAAAGTGCAAGATAGTCTTTCTTTGGAAGTGCTAAGAAAACTAGGTGCGCAACTTATTCCTACTACGCTGCCCAATCAAATTGACGTAGTGCCACTGCGCATGATTTTAACAGTGGAATCTGCTGCTGCTTTTGACGAATTGACCCGCTCGAATCGAGATAGTTTAATGGTACAACAGCATCGCTATGCTTGGCCTAATATTTTTAGGCAATCGCGACTGGTTTCCGCAGTAGATTATTTGCAAGCCAATCGTTTGCGTTACGAGTTGATTCAGCAAGTACACCAATGGATGCAATCTTTTGATGTAGTGGTAGCACCCAGTTTTGGAGGAACGCAATTACTAATTACCAATTTAACAGGGCATCCTTGCGTCGTTGTCCCCAATGGTCATCAAACCAAAGGCGCACCTGCTAGCATTAGTTTTATAGGAAATTTATTTGACGAAGGTAAGATATTGACTGTTGCAAAGGCTTATCAAAAAGCTACTGACTTTGAGGACGTTCATCCGCCTTTCTTTGCTGTTAAATAACAATGGCGCTATGGCAAATCCTAGGAATTTGCCATAGCGCCCCCATTTTTATGCAATTTCAGGTGTGTTCAATTCAGATAGAGATTGGTGAATTTCCTCTGTGGTTAGTTCATGTCTAACAATATTGCCTGCAAAATAATCTTCGTAGGCTTTCATGTCAAAATTGCCATGTCCACACAAATTGAACAAGATAGTTTTACTTACGCCTTCTTCTTTGCATCGTTGCGCTTCTTGAATGGCAGTTGCAATGCCATGTGCTGCTTCTGGAGCTGGGATAATTCCTTCGGCTCTAGCAAAGAGAACACCTGCCTCAAATACTTCAATATTATCAACGGCAACCGCTTCAATCAACTTGTCCTTCAACAACTGGCTAACGATAACACCTGCACCATGATACCTTAATCCACCTGCATGGATAGGAGCAGGTACAAAATTATGACCCAAAGTGTACATCGGCAACAGTGGTGTCATACCAACAGTATCGCCAAAGTCGTATCTAAATACCCCTCTAGTTAATTTAGGGCATGAACTTGGCTCACTGGCAATGCAGCGAATATTTTTTCCTTCTTCAAGATTGAGTCGAAGGAATGGAAAGGATAAGCCAGCAAAGTTAGAACCTCCACCAAATGGAGCGATGACAATATCAGGCATATCACCTGCTTTTGCCATTTGTATTACTGCCTCTTGTCCAACAATAGTTTGATGCAATTTAACATGGTTGAGTACACTACCCAAAGCATACTTCGTATCGTCGTTCATAGCAGCTCTTTCCACTGCTTCAGATATGGCAATCCCTAAAGAACCCGTCGTGTCTGGATACTGTGCCAGTATTTTTCTTCCTGCCTCTGTTGCGTTGGAAGGCGATGGAAATACCTTAGCGCCCCAGGTGTTCATCATTATTTTTCGATAGGGTTTATGATGATAGGATAGCTTCACCATATAAACTTCACACTCTAAATCAAAATGGTTGCAGGCAAAAGCTAATGCACTGCCCCATTGCCCTGCACCAGTTTCTGTGGTAATCCTTTTGATGCCTTCTTGCTTGTTGTAGTAGGCTTGAGGCACAGCAGTATTTGGCTTATGCGAACCCGCAGGGCTAACACCTTCGTACTTGTAATAGATTTTGGCAGGTGTGTCTAAGGCTTTTTCTAAACCATAAGCTCTATATAAAGGTGTTGGTCGCCAAATGGAATAAACATGTCTCACTTCATCGGGAATTTCAACCCATTTTTCTTGCGTGACTTCTTGTTTAATTAATTCCATTGGAAACAACGGCGCTAAAGCCTCTGGTCCTATGGGTTCTCTTGTGCCTGGATGTAGAGGGGGTAGTGGTTTATTAGGCATATCTGCGACAATGTTGTACCATTTTTCTGGTATCTCTTGTTCGCTCAAAATAATTTTTCGTTGCTTCATATTAGTTTATATTGTATGTGACAAAAATAAAATCGAAATAAAGGACAAAAGATTTGTGCTGTGCTAATATCTAAAAATAGTTTTTCATTATGCTTTCTTTCCTGGACATTCTTGTATTTATTTCAAATCAATGACCTTTAGTTGCTTATTTTCCCAATATTCATCCTTATGAAAGTTATAAGCCGAAGGCTGATAGTCTTCCACTAAATCTACTTTTGCTTTATTTGGTACAGGCATTTCTAGCAAATGATAAGTAGCATTGACCAGTAAACGCCTAACGCCTTCGCTTAATAAATCGGTGGAAGCACCAATAGTAGAGGTAAATGCCATCCCCTGTTTTCCGTTGGGCAGTTGATAAGGCTTTAGCCAAGCTATGGGCATCATCGGGTCATTTGGATTGTAAGGTTCTTTACTGGCTGGATTGATGGTAGCGATTTTGTCATCTGTTGGTCGCAGCCCGAAGAAACGGTCATTTTCATCAAAATCTCCAGTGCGGTCTATTACTTGTCCAAATATCAGAGGCTGTACCTCTGGTAGCATAGGCAATCGCACCCCATAAACATCGGTTGCGCCCCAAATGTCGCCATTGGCTATTCCTTTTACGATAGGATGATTAGTAGCTTCTTGCGCTACTACCCCGCGCGTGCTTTGGTGCTTGTGATGCCCATGATGCGTATGCCAGCGTTCGCCTAGTACCAATCTTCCAAAGCCTCCTTGCCAAGTATCGCCTTGTTTTTCATAGTAGTTACCCCAATGTGTGTAATGGCTAGTGGTGTCTTTAAAGTGAAAAGCATGGGTGGCTGTTCGGATACCAATAATGGGTTTGCCTGCTAATAAATATTGCTCAATATGTTTCATTTGCTCATCGGGTAATGCGCGAAAGCGAGTAAAGATAATAGCTAAATCGGCATTAGCTAAGGCTTCTAATCCCGGAATATTATGTTGAAAATTGGGTTGAATAACGCCAGGCTCTTCAGGTTTTTGTGCAAAAAGCACCGTGCATTCAAAGCCATGATGATTAGAAAGTATCTTCGCCAGTTGAGGCAAGGCTTCTTCGGAGCGATATTCTTCATCGCCGCTAATAAGCACTATTTTTTTGCTGTTACTTTTTCCTTTGAAGGTTAGCCATTCCTTGGATTCAGGTATGGTGCTCGCTTCTTGCTTTGGTTGGGTACAAGCAAAACAAGTGAACAATAGTAGCATAAAATAAAAAGATAATGTTTTCATAGTTGATTTCGATTAAAGATGAATTTTTCGTCAATAGTTTTTCCTGTTAGTAAATCAACAGTATTTTGAGCAGTAATAACGCACATTTCATTGTACGTTCTAGCGGTCAAACTAGCGGAATGCGGCGTTATTAATACATTTGGTTGCTGCAAAAGAGGGTCATTTGCTGCTGGTGGCTCTTGTTCGAGCACATCCGCTGCAAAGCCTCCAATTTTATTTTGTTCGAGTGCTTCCAATAACGCTATTTGGTCGATTATTTCTCCTCTGGAAGTATTGATAATGAGCGAATTAGATTTCATTTTGTGAAGTAAATTAGCATTTAATAACTGCTTTGTGGCGGGTACAAGCGGAAGATGTAAACTGATAATATCTGCTTTTCCCAGTAAGTCTTCCAGTGAATGATAAGCGTAGGGGACACCATTTTTAGGCTGAACATCCCAGTAAATGATATTCATACCAAATGCTGCTGCTAAGTGTGCCACTTTAGAACCGATGTTTCCTAAACCTAAGATGCCTAGTGTTTTGCCTCTGATTTCGTCTCCTTGATAGCGATTTCTAAAATTCCAATCGTTTTGCTTGACTGCTTCGACGGAAATATATAAATGGCGTTGTAGCATCAGCATTAAACCAAGTGCGTGTTCTGCTACGGTATCGGCGTTGCTGCCTGGCGCGTTCACGACTTTAATACCTTTTTGAGTGGCTACCTCAATATTTACATTATCCAAACCTACTCCGCAACGAGCAATCACTTGCAAGTGAGGGCAAGCGTTGATAAGTGCTTCATTAACAGTGCCTTTTCCTCGTGTTACAATAGCATGAACAGGTTGTTGTATGGCTATTTCTAGTCCTGAAAATGGTGTTTCAGCAAGTAGGACTTGTGCATTTTTTGTTAAAATACTAAGTGCTTGTTCTGTAATTGTTTCTAGTAAAAGTATGTTGAATGACATATCGTTTTGTTTCGCAATTAATCGTATAGTTCTTGCTTAATTTGTAATTTAAAGCAAATAACGAAATTTAAAATCAAATTACGAATAGCTTCAAAATATTACTACCTACAAAACACACTAAAATTTTTATTGAACTTCTTTTGCAGTTGCTCCACTATACCATCGTTTAAGCACTTGCTCGCCTAATTTACCCTGAGGAGTGTAATCCCTATATTGTCTGCTTTCTGGCTTAGGTGGTTCTGGAAACCATTTCCACATAAATCCACCATGCCACCATGTTTTTTGCCAAAAAGTGTCAAATAGCCCTTCATAGGCATTGGCTTGTGCTTGTTCATTGATAGGCATTTCGCGCATCGTGCGTTCCAATTCCCAAGTGTTGTAGGCACATCCATCTGTACTCAAATAACCAAACTCAGTAAATATAACTGGTCGGTCAAATTTAGTATGAAGTTTTTCTATATTTTTCAAAATAGGTTGCCAAGCCTTGCGCAAGGAAGGAATGCTTGGCGTTGCTTCTTCTACAAGAGGAAAGTAGGCGTTAATGCCTATATAATCCAAATCATTCCAGAAAGAAATCAGTTGGTATTCATCCCAGTTGGCAGCGTAAACGATTTTTCCTTGATAATGAATACGTACTTTTGCAATGAGCGAACGCCAAAAATCAGGTCTTTTTTGAACGCTGATTTTAAATTCTGTTCCAATACAAAGCATATCTACCTTGTTTTTTGTTGCAATGTCTGAAAAGAGCAGTATATATTGCTCGTAACTTTTTTCCCAAGTTTCCCATTCCTCATCGGTCTTAAAGTCCAAGTCGCCAGTCCAGCCTTGTGGTATCCAAATTTGAGGTTTTAGCATCACGTTCAGATTGGCTTCATGGGCTAATCGAATGGTTTCTTCACATCCAGTTTTCCCTTCGCCCCACCATTGTTTGTTTTCGTCAAAATGCACAATACTATCACCCAAACGACAGAATCCGTAAGGGATAACTGCAATCCAGTCGGCTCCAACTGATGCTACAAGAGGCATAGGGTTGCTAGTAAATGGTCGAGATGGAGCAACAAAACTCAGCCCTTTCACTGGTTTTGAAGTATCTGCAATTGCCGAACGACTAAGAAATTGCTGCTGGCAATTCGTGGCAATAAGCATCAATACAAGGTGTATAATTATCACTTTCAATGGTTAGTTGCAATTTTTTTAACAAGGTATGTAATATTATGGTCTTAATTTGAAATTATTGAATAAATTTAATTGATATTTAGTATATTTTTAAATATTTTAAGTTTTTATTAAAAAATTTGCAAGAAACAATAAGAGTATTTACATTTGCATTAACAAAGGAAGTAAAAAAGATAACTTCTTAAAAATGTGAGGTGATGAAATGGCAGCCATGCCCTCCTGTCTCGGGGGTGGAGAGTTCGGAAAAAACCAGTTTTAGGATTGGCTAACCGCTCCGTGGAGGTTCGAGTCCTTCCCTTACAGCAAACGTTCCTTTTGGGACACTTTATATTTTTTACTCAATAAACCATTAAACCATTTCCTGCCAATCTTGTATAGATACAGAGCATTAGTTTTTACTTATTGCTGACAACTTATCTAACTTACAAAACAGTTACAATGAAGATTGGAATTGTGTGTTATCCAACTTATGGTGGGAGTGGCGTGGTAGCAACAGAAATTGGTCTTGGCTTAGCTCAAAGAGGGCACAAAGTGCATTTTATTACCTACAAACGCCCCGTTAGGTTAGCACATTTCCATGAAAATATCTTTTACCACGAAGTTACAGATGCGGAGTACCCACTTTTTGAATACCCACCTTATGATACTGCACTAGCCAGTAAATTAGTAGATGTGGTAAATTACGAAAACCTTGATATTCTGCATGTTCACTATGCAATTCCTCATGCAGCGGTTGCGTACATGGCAAAGAAAATTTTGCTTTCGCAAGGAAGATATATTCCTGTTATTACTACTTTGCATGGAACGGACATTACTTTGGTTGGCAAAAATCCAACTTTTGCTCCTATTGTTGCTTTTTCTATTAATAAATCAGATGGTATAACGGCAGTTTCTGAAAACTTAAAGCAAGAAACCTATGCCAACTTTGAGATCAATAAAAACATTGAGGTTATTTATAATTTTATTGATTTTAACCGATTTAGTCGTTTAAACAAAGAGCATTTCAAAAAGGCGATTGCGCCTGAGGGTGAGCGCATTATCACGCACATTTCTAACTTCCGAAAAGTAAAACGAGTAGATAACGTGATTCGCATTTTTAAAAAAATACACGAGATTATTCCCAGCAAGTTGTTACTCATCGGTGATGGACCTGAACGGATTAAGTTAGAAAAACTTTGTCGTGAACTAGAGCTGTGCGATGCTATTCGTTTTTTAGGAAAACAATCGGCAGTGGAAGAACTACTAGCGGTCTCTGATTTATTCATCATCCCTTCTGAAAATGAGAGCTTTGGCTTATCTGCCTTAGAAGCTATGGCTTGTGAAGTGCCTGTCATTTCTTCTAATATTGGTGGTTTACCCGAAGTAAACATACAAGGGGTAACAGGCTTTTTAAGCAACCCAGATAACATAGATGAAATGGCAAAAAATGCCATTCAAATACTAGCAAAGGATGAAGTGCTGCAACAGTTTAGAAAAAACGCATTAGCACAAGCTAAGCGTTTTGATATTGATAATATTCTGCCTCAATACGAGCGGTACTACGAGCAAATAATTAAGACGGCTTTTCAAGAAAAACCGATGGTACGATAATGACATACTCCTATTTTTTTAAATTGACTGTACTGTTAGCTTATCTTTTGACATTTGTGCCTGATATGAAAGCTCAAGATACGCTGGCTATCACAAAACCATCTATTGCTGCATATCCTATTCTCTATTACACTCCTGAAACAAGATGGGGCTTTGGTGGAGCAGGTATTTTTACTTTTCGATTCAAGGGCGAGACTGCACAATCTGCACCTTCGCAAATTCAAGCAGCATTGGCGTACACACTTAACAAACAAGTATTGGCATACACGCCGTTCCAGCTATTTTGGAAGGATGAAGAGTGGATTGCTAGAGGAGAACTCGGCTACTTTCGATATGTCTATGATTTTTTTGGGGTAGGCAACGACATTGACCCTGACTATGTAGAGCGATATAGCGTAAATTATCCAAGAGTGCGTGTTAATTTGCTCAAGCGCGTATTGCCTAATTCCTATGTGGGGCTTCGTTATTGGTTCGATGATTACAATATTGTCAAAGTGGAGCAAGATAAATTATTGAGTTCGGGTGTTGTTTTTGGTAGCGATGGTGGCGTTGTATCGGGTGCAGGTGTGGTAGCGCAATACGATTCTCGAAACAATATTTTTTATCCGTCACAAGGAATTTTCATGGAAGCAGCCAGTTTCTGGAATAGCCAACAACTAGGTAGCACTTTTGACTTCAATCGCTATACTTTTGACATTAGCCTTTACACCCCAATTTTCAGTAATCAGAAACATATTTTAGCCTTTAATTATTTTACAGGTGCTATTTATGGCAAAGCTCCTTTTAACCAACTTATGTTTTTAGGAGGAAGTAAAAAAGGTAGGGGCTATATTGATGGTCGCTTTCGGGACGATCATTTGGCATTGGTACAAGCAGAATATCGCTTTCCTATTTTTTGGCGATTTAGTGGCGTTACTTTTGCTACTTTAGGTGGTGTCAGCGACCGATACTGGAATGCCTATACCGAGCAACTCCGATGGACAGCTGGTGGTGGCTTGCGTTTTATGATTGACCCTAAAGAAAAAGTCAATGTTCGTGTTGATGTCGGTATAGGTAAAAACTCGCTTGGTTACTACCTTACTGTTGGCGAAGCATTTTAGCATTATATTAGTCAGCCAATTCGATTATTCTTTCTTGCTCAATAGCTTATGTTTGGCTTGTTCCATTTTTTTGGATAGCTGCCCAGTCAAGATATGCCAAAACATAATAAAATCAGAGGCTAAACTCATAGCGGGATAGGTGAAGGTGGCAGGCTTGTTTTTCTCAAAAAAGAAATGCCCCACCCAAGCAAAACCATAGCCAGCAATAGGAGCAAGCAACAAAATCATCCATTTTGCTGTAAAAATGCCATAAATCATGATGCCAATAAATAAACTTGTACCAATGAAATGCAATGTTCGGCTGGTGTTGTCTTGGTGTTCCGTTAGGTAGTAAGGGTAAAATTCCTTTAGTGTTTTATATTCTTTTGCCATACTGACTTTGTTTAAAAATTTAATTGTCAAAAAATATCTTTATCAATCAAAGTTAAGATTATTTAGTTATACCATTAGTCGTTATTATTTTACTTTTGATTAGCAAAGTAAAATAAGCATATCCATATTTTACTTTGTGGTAGGAAAATATGAATATAGTTTTGTGCTTCAAGCTAACCCAATTTAATGCTGTTGATTCAACAGATAATTTGTAGTTCTGAACGATACATCCCATTTTAGATGATAAAATGTGTATTATCAAGGTTTAAATTCACAATATACGCCTCTAACTAATCCTTAACTTTTCTCTCTTTTTAAAAACCTTTTCCCCCATTATTCCCTTTAAATATCATCATTCAATCACCGTTACGCTATAATAAACTGCAATCATGGAACAGATAGATAAGCAAATTGAGGCAATGGTTTTATTGCGCAAGGCGATGCGTCAAGAGAGTCGCTGGCAGTTAATTACGGCTTTATTGCTTTTGTTATTTGGCATAGTGTTAAGCTATTTTTTCTTTAATCAGAATAGATTTCTCTCTGTTTTAGGCTTAGTGGCAGTGCTAGTAGGCGCACGATTAACGCATTTGTTTTTTCATCAACTCAATGTGGACAAAACAAAATTAATGCACTTGCTTCATCAGCAGCCAGAGAAAATCGTGTGGGTTTACTCCGTCGTTACTGAGCGAACACCTTTTGGTTTTCAGCTTTTTAAGCATGGATTGCTTTATTTTATGCTGATCGATGGCGACAATATCTCGGTGAGTTTGCCATCTGCTCAACTTAAAATCGTTTCCGAAGGATTAAATGGAATGTTGCCTCATGCTACTTTTGGCTATACCAAAGAACGGGAAGTGCATTACCAAAAATCACCCGAGATGTTATTGAAAAAAGCAGACAACTAACAGTATGGATTAACTGTTGCTAAGGTTCACTAAATGTGGTTAATTTATGTTTGATGCCATGAACGAGCTTGGAAAACAAAATATTCCATTCTTATTCATTATAGATTTCGAGGGTAAGCAACCTATCGTTTTACCTTTGGAAGAAGCTGCCGAGCAAGGAATTTTATTTAATGTAAAAGGCTTTAAAAATTATCTTCTGGATACTGTGTTGCCCGAACAGTGGACTTTGAGCAAGCAACCTGTAGCTTTTGAGCAGTATCAGAAGGCATTCGATATCGTACAACATCATTTGAGAATTGGCGATTCTTTTTTGGTCAATCTTACTTTACCCACGCCAATAAATACCGATTTAAGTTTACAACAGATTTTTGAACATAGCACTGCACCTTATCGGTTGTGGTATAAAGACCAATTTGTCGTATTCTCGCCAGAGTCGTTTATAACGATTCAAAACGGAATGATTGCCTCTTTCCCAATGAAAGGGACGATTGATGCACAAATTCCAAATGCAGCACAAATTATTCTAAACGATGCTAAGGAAAAAGCGGAACACAATACGATTGTGGACTTAATTCGCAATGACTTGAGTAGCGTAGCAGAAAAAGTGCGGGTAACGCAATTTCGCTATCTCGACCGCATTGCCACAGGTAATAGGGATTTGCTGCAAGTTAGTTCAAAAATTGTTGGGCAATTACCCGAAAACTATACTGCTTCGCTTGGAGATATTTTTCAAAAACTCTTGCCAGCAGGTTCAATTTGTGGTGCGCCAAAACCTAAAACACTAGACATTATTCGCCAAGCCGAACAGTATGAGCGCGGCTACTACACAGGTATTTTTGGTTATTACGCCAATGGAAATGTAGAAAGCGGTGTAATGATTCGATTTATTGAAAAGGATGGGCAGCATTTACTGTACAAAAGTGGTGGAGGCATCACTGTTTTTAGCGAAGCAGAGAAAGAGTATCAAGAATTGATAGATAAAGTTTATGTCCCAATTCATAGAAACAATTCGCATATCCAACGGCAATATCGAGAACTTGCCCTTGCACAATGAACGCTTGCAACGCACGCAGAGGCAGCATTTTGGACAAGCTAGCGAAATTGATTTGGCAAAATGGATTGATGTGCCAAGTGCTTTTCGGCAAGGAATTATCAAATGTCGAGTATTATATGGCAAAACAATTACCGATATTCAATTTGCTGCATACGAACCTCGTCAAGTGAAAAGTTTGCAGTTGGTGGAGCATCCAACCATTGATTATACTTTCAAATTTGAAGACCGTAGTTTACTAGCTGAATTATTTGAGCAACGAGGCGACTGTGATGACATTATGATTGTCAAAAATGGGTTCGTTACTGACAGTTACTACGCCAATCTGGTTTTTGACGATGGTTTTTCGCTTTACACCCCTCATCAACCACTTTTGAGGGGTATCCGAAGAGCGCAGTTGCTGCACGCTAGGCGCATACAAACTGCTATTATTCGCCCTTGCGATTTAAGCGTTTTCAAAAAAGTACACCTCATCAATGCTATGTTGGATTTAGGAGATGTTGTGGTTGAACGTCCTCATTTTTTCCCCAAGCACCTCCACCAGGTGTTTCAATAATAAGGCAATCACCAGCCTTGCAACTTCGACTGTCCATGCCATTTAATTTTTCGACTGTTCCATCTTTGCGAATCAGAATTTGCGTTCCTACCTTTCCATCGGCACCACCTGCTTTGCCATAAGGCGCAACGCTGCGATGTTGTGTGAGTAGTGTCATTTCTACTTCTTCCAAAAATTCTATTGCTCGGATAATGCCATTGCCGCCATTCCATTTGCCAACGCCACCAGAATTATGTCTAATGGCAAAGCAATGTAAACGAACAGGATAACGGCGTTCTAGTTCTTCCGCATCAGTTATTTTGGTGTTGGTCATATGTTGATGTATTGCGCTGCGACCATGAAAACCATTGCCTGCACCAACTCCACCGCCAATTGTTTCGTAATAGCCAAAATGCGAATTGCCAAACAAAAAGTTATTCATAGTACCTTGACTGCAAGCTGACAAATCTAATGCTTTCAACAAAGTATCTACCAAGCGTTGGCTAACTTCTGTGTTGCCACCTACCACTGCTGGGCAGTGTTCGGGGTTGTCCACAAAGTTTGGATGTAGAAAACTGTTTGGAAGTTTAAGTTCAACCTGTTCCATTAAACCTTCATTAAGTGGAATGTCTTTGTTGCAAAGCAGCCTCAATACATAGAGTACGGCACTAAATACAATGGAAATATTGGCATTCAAGTTACGTGGATGCACGGCAGAGGTATCTGAAAAATCAAACAAAATTTTATTTTCTGTAAATTGAATATCCACCTCAATCAAGTGTCCATCATCGAGCGTTTCTTGCGCCTGAAAGGTTTTTCCAATTCGATTTTCCATAGCTTTTGCTAAAGCCTCCTTTGCCGAGTCTTTGAGCAGTTGCATATAATAATGTACTTTTGGAAGTCCTTGCTGATGAACGAGTTGCTGCAACTTTTCTGCACCTGTCCGCAAGGAGGCTAGTGCTGCGTTAATGTCGGCAAGGTTTTCTTGAATGGCGCGCGTGGGATAAGGTGCATTTTGTAAAATATGTTGAATGGATTGCCATTGAACAACTCCTGATTTTACCAAATAAGTAGGCAAAATAGCCACGCCTTCTTCCACTAAGCGAGTAGCATTAGGAGGCATAGAACCAGGACGATTACCACCAATTTCTGCATGGTGCGCTCGATTAATAACATAGCCAATCAGTTGATTATCAGCACTAAAAACAGCACTTAGCATAGTTAAGTCAGGCAAATGTGAACCCCC
The DNA here is from genome assembly GCA_937944245.1 of uncultured Saprospiraceae bacterium. Lineage (GTDB taxonomy): Bacteria > Bacteroidota > Bacteroidia > Chitinophagales > Saprospiraceae > JAAUTG01. The sequence continues at coordinate 17,537 of CALDYY010000011.1, forward strand.
ATATTTTGGGTGATTGGTGATAATGACATCGCCTTGTTGTAAAGGGAATTTTTCCAAAATCAAACGTGCGCATACGCCTAAGCTACCCAAATGCACTGGAATGTGCGGCGCATTAACAAGCAAATGAGCATTAGCATCCAGTAAAGCACAAGAAAAATCTAAGCGTTCTTTGATGTTGACAGAAAAAGCAGTGCGTTGCAGTTGTGCCCCCATTTCTTCTGCAATGGCTTTAAAGCGATTCGTAAATAGCTCTAATTCAATGGATTCGTTTAAGTTAGTTAATTGTTGTTTGGCAGTAATTATCTTGGTTAGTATAGCATTTTTATCCTTTGAAATTTGAATTTGCCAATCTTCTTCAATGAAAGTAGTGGAAGTAGCATTAAGTAGAATAGCCTTTCCTTTTACTGTTGAGCCGATGGGCATTTTTTCCCAGTAGTAAACGGGAATGTTTTGTTCAGGAAAAAGTGAAGGTTTAAAAAAATGGTTTGGGAGTACTTCAACCTCTTCCAATGAAGTATGATTGTAATTGCTTTGCTGACTTTTGCTTTGTGCAATTACTTTAATACTTTCTACTTCAAGCACTGCATTTTCGGGGTAATGCCCAAAGAGTTGTTCGTACTTTAATTTAAATGAGGCAACTAAATCTAATGAATAAGGAACTTCCAACGCTGTGTCCTGCCCAACAAATCGCAAATAGAGTAGCGGTGTTAGCTGCTCAATGTTTTGATAATCAATACCTTCCTTTTCAAGTTGTTGGGTAACTTCTCGAAAGCAGTTAGAAATCAAATCAGGTAAATCAAGTTGGCATTTTTTATAAGGTTGTAATATTTGTTTGCTTACAATGCGTTGCACTTGCGCCATACCTATGCCATAGGCACTCAGCAAACCGCTATCAAAGGGCAAAATAATATGCTGTATTTGCAGTAAATCGGCAATTTTGCAAGCGTGCAGACCTCCTGCACCACCAAATGCCAAAAGCGCATACGCTTGAGGGTCAAAGCCTTTAGCTACGGAAATACGTCGAATTGCCTCTGCCATTTTTTCGTTGGCAATTTGTTCCAATCCAGTCAATAACTCTAAAAGTGTAATATCTTCTTGTTGAGTGGTATGGATTTGCTGTTGAAGGTTAAGTAATTGCTGTTCGGCAGCATGGGCATCAATTGGAATACCCATAGCGGAAGCGTCTAATTTGCCTAGCAGTAAATTTACATCCGTAATGGTGAGCGGTCCACCAGCGCCATAACAAGCAGGACCAGGTTCAGCTCCCGCACTTTCAGGTCCAACAGTCAATTTTTTACCATCAAAGGCACAAATAGAGCCACCGCCAGCAGCTACCGTTTCAATCGCTAGACTTGGTGTGAATATAAGGGCATCGCCTACTTTGGTCGTAAAATTATAGTCGTAGTTCCCACTGAATCGCGCAGTATCTGTGCTGGTGCCACCCATATCCAGAGTGAGTATCTGTGAAAAACCGAGTTGGGTAGCAATGCTTGCAGCACCTACTACACCGCCTGCCGGACCGCTCAAAAGGCTATCCTTTGGTTGAAAAAATGAAGTGGAGACCAATCCCCCTGAACTGGTCATTACCCTCAAATTGGTATTTGGATTTAACTTTTGCTTTATTTTTTGGAGATAATTTTCCAAAATAGGATGTAAATAGGCATTCACTAAAGCAGTAGTTGTTCTGGGCAAAATTTTAATAGACGGCGATAAGGCACTGGATAAAGAAATATAAGCAACGCCTTTTTTTGCTAGTGCTTGCGCCAGTTGCTGCTCATGAAAAGGGTTCAAGTAACTGTGCAACAATGCGATAGCCACTGATTCTGTTTTTACAGCGGATACTATTTTGTTAATTTCATCCACAGTGAGTGGCACTAAAATATTGCCATTAGCGTCCAAGCGTTCTTTGACTTCAATTACTTCTTCGTACAGTAAATGAGGCTCGGGAATATCTAGCTGAAACAAATGGGGGCGCTGTTGTGTACCTATGTAAAGCAAATCGCGATAGCCTTCTGTAATGAGTAACGTAACTTTTGCCCCCTTCCGCTCTAGCAAGGCATTTGTTCCTTTAGTAGAGCCTAATCGCATCTCCATTTTAGGCATTTCCTTGCCCAAAGGTGTTTGCGTAGCTATTCTTGTCGCCAAAATAGGGGCTTCTTCATTAGCTGTAATCTCGAAATAGCCGTTTGTAAAGTCAATGTCGATGGTCAAGTAAAGCAAACTATGTATTGGGTCAAATTTTTCTACTTTTACGGGATTATTTTTTGTACCAAGTAACTGGAAATCATATCCTTGTAGAATATCTTGTTCTATTTGCCACGAATGTTGAATTTTAAAACAGCGCGCGGACTGCTTTTCTAGTAATACACCTCGAAGCTTGCCACTACTCAATACTTTTATTCGCTTTTTTTCGCCATTTGGTGCAATCGCAATACAGTCCGTAAAAGTTCCTCCTGTGTCTATCCAAATTTGCCAGTCGTTCATTGCGTTTAATTTTCCTTATGCTAAATAAGTAAATTTAAGTTGAATTAGGCTGAAGCCGCATTATCGAAAGAGTAATTCATATTGAATTATTATTTTTTACTGTTATTTACATTTTCTACTTTTTCGAGCCAATTCATCAAAGTTTTCCTCACTTCATCATCTTGGTAAGACCACCTGGAGGCATCCAAATGGGTGGCGTTGTGTAGTATTTTGAAATCAATTTTTTCTGGAGCAATTTCTCTGTAACGTTTTACAAAAGACAGCGAGTTGCCAAAAGGAACAAGACCGTCTGAAGTGCCATGTACGCAAAGCACAGGCAGGCACTCATCCGTTTGAAGATAGCTGATAGGACTGGCTTGTTGCGCTTGTTCACTTTGTGGATTGCCACAGTAAAACCTCAAAAAGCGCGTGTCACGCATTTGCTTGAGGTCGAGCGGTGCAGCAAATAAAAAAATGCCTGCAAATAAATGGCGAGGAAAATTCAGCTTTTTTAGTGCTTCTCGGTTATAGAGCATTAGTGCTGCTAAATTAGCACCTGAAGAAATCCCACCGAGTATTATTTTTTTGCCTTCAAGATGATGTTCTTTATAAATTTCTTGAATAATAGATAATATTCCGTCCAAGTCTTCCCTAAGGTGCTTATATCCATAAAGGGGTAGTCTCCTATGAGAAGGCATAATTACTGTATAACCTTGATTAACAAAGAGTTGAGCATTCAATCGAAATAGCTCAGGTTTACCTACACGCCATGCGCCACCATGAAAATAAACAATAACATGATCTTTAGTGATTTCACCATCTAGTGGTTTATTTAATAAAACATATTGTCGCCAGTGTTTTCCATAGTTATATTTTTTTTCCCACATCGGCGAGGGGGTGCGCGTGAATTGGTTTGACCAAAGTGGAATTAAATCTAACGCTTCATAAAGCATTGTTCCTTTTGGGACAATCCACCATAAAATATAACCAGTTAGCGCAATAAATAAAATACTAACTAGAAAAATCACAAATAAAATCATGACGTTTCTTCAGAATTTATAATGCCTGTAGATTGACCAAAATATTGAACAAATTGCTGCATTTCAGACGCAAGTTGCCTATTTTGTGTGGCTTGATAATAAGTATCTGCCATACCTCTTAAAGTTTGGAAAAAGAAACGATCCATTTCCATAATTTGCATATCTTTTGTCCAAAGGTCTATTTTTAGAGTATCAAGGTGCTCTTTATCAAATAGAGAAAGCAGCATAGCTTTGCAAGGCTGCTTATCATCATGGTTTGGGGCGTCTGAAGCGTTCCATTCCATAGCAATAGGTACATTATTGTCGTCTAATCCAACTTCAATCGTAATAATGGATTTTTTTATAATATCGCTCATTATTCAATTTTTTTATAATAGTTTGAGTTCATCCTGTTTTTTTGCCCAGTCGTTAAAATAATCAGATTGATAAAGAAACGCCCCTGATTTAAGTTGTTGTGCAGCTCTCAACATAGCAGCAGCAACAGTTTTAGCATCCACTGGTTGATATTTTGAAACTGCTCCTCCAGTTAACTTATCTAAACCATTTTTTATTTTATTGGCTAATTGCTCGCCCCAACGACTACTGCCTTCCATATCTATAACAACTGGTGGGCGAAAGATATGTACTCCCCAAAAAGGTAATTGTATTAATGATTTTTCTAAGTGCGCCCGAATACGACTATTCAAATTCAACGAATTTTCACTAGTATAAAGAGAAGAAAAAAATAATAATTGATTGACTTTGTTTTCAATAGCAATATTTGCTATGGCATAACTATAAATTTGTTTGATTTTAATGTCGCTTGGTGTGCTGGTTTTGGGTCGTTGAATGTCTAAAAAACAAAATAAATCATTTCCTTTAATGTCGTTTTTTAGTGCTTGTATTTTATTTCTTTCGAGTACGAAGTGCTCTAATTTTTCGTGCTTTATGTTGGGTGCTTTTTTGCTAAAAACCTTTACTTTGCGGTAAACATCGTAGGACAGCAAAAGAGGAATCAACTTTTCACCTACGGTGGATTGTTCCATAAAAACCAAAGCCGTTTTATTTCCTTTATTGATTTCCAATCGTTTATATTTTTATTTTTACTATCGAGGCACTGTTCCACTGTAAAACGAAACAGAAGCTCCTCCCCAAAATCCTATTCCTCCTTTTATATTGGAAGGTGGTTGCGCATAAGAAGAAAACAATCCTTGATTCAAAACGTTTGATTCAACAGCGTTCCAGTAATCAAATTGTGCTTTATCAATGGTACACCATTTTACTAAATATTCGTCTCCGATATTATAATTTCCAAAATTATTTCCTCCTGTATTAAATGTTGAATCTCTTGGTTCTCCTTTTGGTAAAGGGATTGTACCATCGTTGTTACCAAAATATTTATCTTCTAAGATAGACCTGAATCTAGAAATGGAAGCATTCCCTTTATAAAGTGGTTTATTGTTTTGTCGTGTAAAATAGCGATAATAATTGTTGCTGAGTTCATCCCTATCTGCTACGCTTATTATCATTTGGCGAAGCGAACCTCTGCTAAAAAAAGCAGAATCGCCAGGTGGTAAACGGAAAGCTATGGAATCCAAAGGGTTATGTTGTGGAATGGTGGTGTTTGCTGTTAAGGTTTGATTGTTTACCTCTATTTTAAGTTGATAAGTTGCACCTATTTCATAGTTTCGGATATTATCCACATAAGCACAAAAATTAGTGGTATTAAAATTTATGCCAAATAATGAATAATCTGATTCGTTTAAACCTAGTGTTTCTATTATAATTTTTCTATTATCTTCTGATAAATCATTCAGGCAAATTTCAGTTAAATTGAAAGTTTCTCGACCATTATTTATGGATACTTTAGCATCGTGAATAAATAAATTTTCAAATTCTTTGGGGTTGAAATCCATATTTAAAGGAATACTTTTTGTCAATAGAACGTAGGCAGGGCGACGATTAGTGAAGCTATTAGGCTGTGTGTAGGCTTCTATGTAGCCTTCTACCACTATGGTTTCATTGAAAACATTAGGAGCATTGAAAGTTTCTTCACAAGCAAGTGAGAAAAGTAAAAGTAAAAGTAAAATACTCCAAAAATATAAATTTCTCATTCTAGTTTTTTGCTTAGCCATTTAAAATTCCATGTAATTGAAGGAATGATGGGGAAAAAGGAAACTTTTCTTGTTTCAACGCTTGTATTGCCTGTTTCATTATTTTGACGAGGAGCATAATAATAAAAAAGTAAGTTTCGGCGGTCGTAGATATTATAAACCGAAAATATCCAATTGGACTGAAAAGTATTGTTTGCGCTACCTTTTGGGGTCAAGATGGCAGATATATCAAAGCGATGATATGGCTCTACTCTAGCACTATTGCGCTGTCCAAATTGATAATTAATGCTTTGATCAATCAAATAAATGCTTTCGATAGGGGTAAAAGCAATGCCAGAAGTATAGATAAAAGTGCTACTAATTTGCCATTTGGGGTTGATAACGTAGCTCATTACTGCTGAAAAATCATGTGGACGATCATGGAAAGCAGGGTAGGGATTGCCTTGGTTGATGTCTTCAAAGGTGCGTTTGGTGCGCGACAAAGTGTAGCCAACCCAACCAGTAAGTGCACCTTTTCGCTTGCGCAATAAAAACTCTATCCCATAGGCTTCACCTTGACCAAACACAAATTCACTTTCCACGTCTTCCGTAGGGTCGCTAACATAATTTTCTCGATAATCAATTTGATTGCCTAGTTTTTTATAATAGGTTTCTATGGAAAATTCAAAATTATTTTCTTTGAAATTTTGAAAATATCCACTAGCTATTTGCCAACTAGATTGTGGTTTTATAATATCGGTGCTGGATACCCATATTTCTAAGGGTAATGAACTAGCAGTATTACTAACCATATGCAGATATTGATTATTAATTGCAAAATTAGCTTTTATAGATTTTATATCAGAAAGCTGCCATCGAGTAACTATTCTAGGTTCTACTCGAAAATAATTAATAACAGATTCACCTGCATTATAAATTTTCTCTGATTGTTGAGATTGATAAGGACCTAAAAAAGTGTAAGCAGATAATCTAGTACCTATATTTAGGCTTAAAACGGGGTTTACTTTTATGTTATCCAATAAATAAAGCGCATAATCAGTAGAAAATCTAGGTTCACCTCTATCAAATAAAGTCATGCCAGAAGCGGTGGAAGTAACGTTACTAAAGTTAGGTGTGAGTTTATGTTTTATAATATTTAATCCAAATTTTAAATCGTGAGGAGTAGATAAATAATCAAAATCTATTTTTAAATTCCAGTCTTCGATACCTGACTTAATGTTGGCATCAATTCCAAATTCTAAGGCTCTAAAAGCATAATCATAGTTGTTATAAATTATGCTTGTATTCATGAATAAACGACTGCTAAACAAGTGATTCCATCGGAAAGTGCTTGTTAAATTGCCGTAGTCCACCCCAAAATTAGCATCCCTAAACCTAGAGGTAAACCCTAGTACATCTTTACCAAAGTAGCTACTAAAATATATTTTATCTTTTGGCGATAGGGTATAATTGATTTTAGTATTCAAATCATAAAAATAATAGTTAGTACCTTCAAAATCAGAGCTTTTTAAAAAAGGTCGAGCTAAATCATAAGCGTAAGTCCTTCTACCAGAAATAATAAAAGAACTTTTTTCTTTTTGAATTGGTCCTTGAATGGTAAAACGAGAAGCAATAACGCCTATTCCTCCTTCAATAGAAGTGTTTTGGTTATTACCTTCTTTCATGCGAATATCTAGTACAGAAGAAAGGCGACCACCATAATTGGCAGGCATACCACCTTTTACGATAGTAGTATTTTTTATAGCATCGGCATTAAAAACGGAGAAAAATCCTAGTACATGCCCAGCATTATACACTACGGCTTCGTCCAGAAGTATTAAATTTTGGTCTTGTCCACCCCCTCTGACGAAGAAGCCTGTATTCCCCTCTGCTGCTGAAGTAATACCTGGAAGTAACTGTACTATTTTGAGTAAATCAACTTCTCCAAGTAATGCAGGCATTTGTTTCACTTCTTTGGTAGGAAGTTGAATAACACCCATTTCTGTATTTTCGATATTAGCATTATCGTTTTCCGCAGTTACCGTAATAGAAGTGCTTAAAGAAGCACCTTCAGGGGTAAGTTTAATATCTGCTTTTTTATTTTCAGTAAGGTCTATTTTTAAAATTTGATTTTTATAACCAATAAAAGAAAAAATAATATTGTGTTCGCCTGTGGGCAGTTGGATAGAATAGAATCCGTAATTGTTGGAAGATGTGCCCTTAGCCTGATTTTCTTGTAAAAATACATTTGCACCAATTAAGGTTTCACCTGAACTTTCATCTTTGATATAGCCACTCAGCGTGTAAACGCTTTGTGCAGTTGATAAAAAACTAAGAAAAATGTAACATAGTGTCAATAATGAAATATAGTGAAAGTTCATAATGCAGTAAACAGCATGTGATTAATGGATGTTTGCTTCACAAATGTAGAGTATATTTATCAATGAATGATAAAATTAACGTTTCATCAGCTATATTTTGGCTGTTTCAACTATCTCCTACATTTTGAAAAGTGTATTTATATTTTCCTATTTAGCGTAATTATCATCCCAATTTTTGGCTTTAGGCTCGCCTAGTTTACCTAAATTTTTAGCTACTAGCATGGAAACCGCTGCATCACCTGTTACATTGGCGATAGTGCGGCACATATCTAGCGGGCGATCCACAGCAAAAATAAGGGCTAAACCTGCTTCTGGAATACCTGCCTGACCGAGTACAATCACCAACATAACTAGCCCGGCGCTAGGTACAGCGGCAGAGCCAATAGAAGCCAATGTAGCCGTAACGATAATGCCTAGTTGAGTACTTAAGTCAAGCTCCAAACCAAAGGTTTGTGCAATGAAAACGGCTGCTACTGCTTGGTAGCAACTTGTGCCATCCATGTTCACAGTCGCGCCAATAGGCAACACAAAACTTGCCACTTCTTCTTCTACGCCTAAATGCTCTGTTACCCGCTCCATTGTTACGGGCAATGTGGCTGCACTGGAACTGGTGGAAAACGCTAATAATTGAGCAGGAGAAATACCTTTAAAGAATTTGCCGTAACTAACTCCAGTGAAGATTCGTACCAGCGTAGGATAAAATACAATAATTAGAAAAGCAAGCCCCAATAGTAAGGTGGCACTGTAACCAAGCAATGCTTTGAAAAGGCTAATGCTCGGGGACTCAACAATGAGCGATGACAATAGCGCAAAAACACCTATCGGTGCAGTGAGCATAATAAGGTCGATGAGTTTGAGTATTACATCGTTTAACCCATCGAAAAATGCTTTAACGGGTTGTGCTTTTTCAGCAGGAATTAAAATTAAGCCTATACCTAAGAAAATGACAAAGAAAATGACTTGCAGCATATTTGCATTTTTGGTAGCGGCATTGAAGATATTATCTGGCACAATGTCAACTAGTGGTTGTAGCGGTCCTTGGTCTTTTTGACCACTTGCTATTTCGATTCGTTTGTTGGCATCTGTGCCATAGCTGGAAAGTAAATTGTCTCGCGTTTCTGGGGTAATGAGTTTGCCTGGTTGAATAACATTGACAAGTAGCAAGCCAAGAGATACGGCGAAAACGGTAGTGAATAGGTATAACCCAATAGTTCGGCTACCCATTCTGGAAAGCTTAGAAATATCCTGCAAATCGGAAACACCTTTTATTAAAGAGACAATGATTAGGGGTAGCGCAATAAGTTTGAGCAGGTTAATAAAAATTGTTCCAAAAGGCTTAATCCAATCTAATACAAATTTTGACCAACCTAAATAAACTGCCAAAATTCCAAAGGATACGCCAAGTACCATTCCAATAATAATTTGCCAATGTAGGGCTAGTTTTTTCATTTTTCAATTTGTTCTTGAGTGTTGAAAGTAAATAAAAAACAAATGTGTGAATTTTCCTAACAGGAACTAGGCAAACGCAATAAATACGTTAGAATTATTTTTTTTAGTTTACCATTCTTTTTTGCTAATCACATTTACTTTAGAGGATATAGTGCCCTATGTCGAGAACAAGCTAATTTTTGATTACAGCGGAAATATTAGTTGTTTTCATCTTTTTTACCGCCAAATAGTTTTTCTGACCAAAGCGTTTTTAACCTTTCTCGCCGTTCATCTCTGCGTTGTAGTTTCTCTTGGCTTTTTTGTGAACGTTCTATGTCTTCTTTAGGGATCCCACCTTGCGTATTATCCCCAAAATCTCTGTTGCTGTTCTTATTGATTAAGTTATCAAAGAAATCACTACTTTTCTCTTCTCCAGCAAGTAAATCCATATCTAGTGCTTCGTCTGCGATGTATGGGTCGCAATTAAGTTGCTCTATGGTTGCTTCAGAAAGTGCAGGAAAAGTAGCATTGCGAATGTAGCCAAATGCTTTATTTTGATAGACTTTTTTCATAAAATGCCCCCAAATAGGAAGTGCGGTGCTAGCTCCCTGCCCCAAGCTCAAAGAGCGAAAGTGAATTTGCGGTGATTTTGCGCCCACCCAAGCACCGGCTACCAATTTAGAATTGAAGCCAATAAACCAACCATCGGATTGGTTTTGTGTAGTTCCTGTTTTCCCTGCCAGTTGTCCATCTAAGCCAAAATTCGTTCTCAAGCGTGAGGCTGTGCCTTGATTGACAACGGTACGAAGCATTTCTACAATCATATCGGCATGTTCTGAATTGATGACTTGCTCTGTTTTAGGTCTAGGGGCTTGATAAAGCACATTTCCTGAGCGGTCTTCTATTTTTTCTATGGTGTAAAATTCTATATGCTTTCCTCTGTTGGCGAAAGCAGCGTAAACATTGACCATTTCATATAAGGAAGCATCCACTGCCCCTAAAGCAATGGAAGGTCCTTTTGGGATTTCACTGGTGACGCCTAGCCGTTTTGCCAAATTGCGCACAGGCTCAATACCTGTCTGGAATAAAACCTCTACCGTTATGGTGTTAATAGATTTACTCAAGCCCCCTGCCATAGAATAGAATCCTTCGTATTTTCCATCAGAATTGCGAGGTTGCCAGTTGCCCCATTCTGGATAAGTGGCTTGTGTATTTTGAAAATAGCTGCAAGGGGGAATCCCTTTTTTGAGGGCTTCAGCATACACTATAGGTTTGAAAGTTGAGCCAACTTGACGCTGCGATTTAACATGGTCGTATTGAAAATAGCGGTAATCAATGCCACCTACCCATGCTTTTATTTCTCCTGTGTTGGGGTCTGCCGCTAGGAAACCTGCATGAAGTATAGACAAATAATATTTGATGGAATCCAAAGGGGACATTTCTTTAATAGCATCACTTTCTTTCCAGTCGAAAACTTTCATCCGAATAGGCTTTTGAAAGGCGGTTTCAATTTCAGCTTTGGAAGCTCCGCGCGCCATCATATTTTGATACCTATCCGATTTTTTAATTTCGGCTTCTAGCAAGCCGTTATCTTTCCAAGGCTTTTTGCCCTCCCAGTGCTTGTCAAAAGTTTTTTGCAGTTGTACCATATGAGTTGTTACCGCATCTTCGGCATACTGCTGTAATCGAGAATCAATAGTGGTGTAAATGCGTAAACCGTCTCGATAAAGGTTATAGGGTTTGCCATCAGGTCGTCTAATTTGCTTTAAGATTTGCTCTATCTCCAAGCGAACATGCTCCTTATAATAAATTCCTTGATTTCGATTTTGCACCTTATTGTATTTCAATTCCATTGGTAAGGCAATCAAGCGTTGTACTTCTTCTGTTTCGAGATAGCCATATTTTTGCATTTGCCGAAGCACCACATTGCGGCGCTCTTCCGAACGTTCAGGATGGCGGACGGGGTCGTATAGAGAAGTTCCTTTGAGCGTCCCAATCAACAAAGCTGCTTGTTCTGGTTGGAGTTTATCGGGTGTAGTGCTAAAAAAACGGTCGGCTGCAACTTTGATGCCAAAAACATTATCGCTAAAGGAAACAGTATTTAGGTAAAGATTTAATAATTCTTCTTTGGAATATAAGTTTTCTAAACGGCGAGCAATAAAAATCTCTTTGATTTTATTGACAGGTAAGGAGAGTAAACTATATCTTTTGCGTGGAAATAAATTTTTAGCTAATTGCTGGCTAATGGTACTACCACCACCTGATGATTCTTTTTGTAGCAATAATGTTTTGCCAATCACACGCATGATAGCACGCATATCTACACCACTATGCTCCATAAATCGAGCATCTTCTGTGGCGATAAGCGCATGAATGACGCAAGGGGCAATGGCTTCTAGCGTGGTTTCACTACGGTTTTCTATAAAGTATTTGCCTAGCATTACCTTATTTTCGGCATATAATTCGGAAGCATTGCTACTTTGAATGTTCGCCAATTCTGTTTTGCTGGGTAAAGTACCAAATAAGCCGACATAGGTTGCCAAAACCAATCCAATGATGAGTAATACAAAAAGACCAAATAAAACAAGGATAGCTTGAAAAATAGACTTCTTGTCCCAATGAAAATTTTTCATTGGGCGAATTGTTGATAAGGTTGTCTGGCTTGTTTCATCCGACAAATGCTTATTGGGATTGGGCAAAATCCTATTTGTGGAACGTCGAAATAGATTTCTAACTTTACCTAAATGATACTGCAACTCCTTGTAAAGCAATATAATCAAACGCATAAGCGAACAGACCTAACTTTTTTTATAATCATTTTGATAGCAACGATTGAGCGATTTTATTTTAGAACTACATAAAACAAAGTGCTCAATGTAACCTCAACACTTTTTTGACTAGATATATGCCTATAAGTAACTACATGAAGATAAGCAAATAATTGACGATTACTCTGAAGTACCCGTTCCCATTTGATTATTTTCGTGTAAGTCCTTAAAGATTTCCTTTAAGCGATACATTTCGTCAAGCGTATCATCCAGAAAAAACTCAAATGCAGGTATTCTTCTCATGTGCTTACGCAATCGTTGTGCTGCTACTTGTCGAAGCCGCAAGTAATTATCTTCTATATGGAGAATAACATTTTGTTTATCTTCTATGTTAAATACGCTAAGATAAACTTTAGCGATGTTGAAGTCAGGAGATATTTTTACAGAAGTTACGGTTACTAAAGGTTCAGCCCCGTAAACATAAGTTCCTTCTTGTTGCAGGATAATTCCAAAATTACGCTTAATCAACTCTGCAACCTGCAATTGTCTTTTTGATTCCATGATGTCAAGTAGCTTTTGTATCGGTAAGATACTACTAAATTTAAAAATTCAAAGTTAATACAGCTATAAAGGTTATAAAGTTCCATGAAAACTTTGAGAAAATTGTTATTTTTGATTCCATGAGTAATTTCGTCGTTTCCGCAAGAAAATATCGTCCATCTCAATTTCGAGATGTTGTAGGGCAAGAGCATATCACATTAACTTTGAAGAATGCTCTAAAAAGTAACCATTTAGCGCATGCTTTTTTGTTTTGTGGTCCAAGAGGAGTAGGAAAAACCACTTGTGCTAGAATCCTAGCTAAGGTGTTGAATTGCCAAAATGTAACTGCTAATTTTGAGCCTTGCAATATGTGCGATAGCTGTAAATCATTTAATGAAAATGCCTCGTTTAACATTACTGAACTTGATGCAGCATCTAACAATAGCGTGGAGCATATTCGCTCGCTCATTGAACAGGTTCGATTTCAACCTCAGCAGGGCAAATACAAAGTTTTTATTATTGACGAAGTGCATATGCTTTCTCAACAGGCGTTTAATGCTTTTTTGAAAACATTGGAAGAACCTCCATCTTATGCTATATTTATTTTGGCAACTACTGAAAAGCATAAGATAATACCTACTATTCTTTCTCGTTGCCAAATATTTGATTTCAAGCGTATCCAAGTACAGGATATGGTTAGTCATTTGCAAAATATTTGCCAAGAGGAAAACATCACTGCTGATGCTAGTGCTTTGCACATTATTGGGCAAAAAGCCGATGGTGCTTTGCGCGACGCACTTTCTATTTTCGATAGAATTGTTAGTTTTTCGGGGCAACATATTAGCTACGAAGATGTAATCACTAATTTAAACATTTTGGATTATGATTATTACTTCAAAATGGTAGAGGCTTTTCTCCTCGAAGATGTGGCGAGCATAATGAATACTTTTGACCTCATTCTTAAAAATGGCTTTGAACCCGATATTTTTCTTATTGGTTTGGCAGAGCACATTCGAGATTTATTGGTTTGTAAAGATGCTGCCACGCTCCATTTACTAGAAGTAAGTGAGGATTTAAGCGCTAGATTTCAGCAGCAGGCACAACTTGCGCCAAACAGCTTTCTCCTCACCTGCTTGAGTTTGATTAACGATTGTGATGTGAACTATAAAATGGCACGCAATAAGCGGCTTCATGTAGAGATTGCATTGATTAAGATGACCTATATTCATCGAGCGGTGAACGTTGCGAATATGGGGGCTGAATCTTCGGCAGAAAAAAAAAATCCAACTCAGCAACTCCACCTCAATAGCATAGCTGTACCTGAAGTACAGGAGGTGAATGAACCTAAAGTTGAATTAATAGCGGCAATAGCACCGTCGCCACTAGAAAAACCTCAAACACTTGTTGAGAAGGAGGTAGCAAGCATACCTACCATAGATGAATTGATGGCAGAAGCAGAACGAGAATCATCGCTAGAATCGCTACCAAGTCAGGAGTGGAATTTGGCTAATGTACAGAAAGAGTGGAACAATTACGCTGCCACTATCACTAAAGATTCTGTCAAAATAGCGTTTCAGAATACAGAATTGGTTTTAGAGGAAAATATCATTATCGCAAAAGTGTCCTCCGAGTTAGCAGAAAATATGATTAGGCAAGAGAGTGGTTTGCTGGAGCAATTGCGTACAGCATTTCAGCAAACTAATATAGCGCTTCAGATTCAAATAGATAAAAGCAAAGCAATACCTAAACCCACTTCAGAGAAACCTAAAATGATGACACAGAAAGATATCTTAGAAAACATGATAGAGATTAACCCTTTAGTGAAAGATTTTATTCAACATTTTGACCTTACTTTAGAAGAATAATGCAAGAAAACGTATTAACCTGCATTATCCTGCATGACCACGCTTAAATTATAGTTCCCAATATGGGATAAACTCATGTGCGCTTGAGCCATCCTCAAAGAAATCTAAGATAACCAATGCCGGTGGAAATTCATCGTAGTTGCCGTCCCACCAACCACCGCTCACCGCACCATTGCAAAGGTATTTTACGCCCAAATAATTAACTTCGTCATGCAAATGAAGGTGTCCACTAAGTGCAATTTTTACATTTTTGTGCTTGTAAAATAAATCTTTTAAACGCTTTGCATCGGTGTGCATCCATGCACCGGGAACTTCCCAATTATTTTTTTTATTGATATTGTTGCCATCAAAAAAAGCTGCTGCTGACAAAATAGGAATATGGCTGACAATGCAAACATATTCATTGGGATTTGATTTTGCCAATTCCGCTTTCAACCATTCAAATTGTTCTTCATCTATTTTAGCTGTATAGCCACCTTTTTTATAATGAGCACTATCTAAAACAATGAAATTCCATTTTTCTATTTTAAAACTGTAAAAGCGGTTGCTTAAATTCATTTCATTAAGACACCACTTTTTACCGTATAGCGGGTCTTTGCTTACTTTTTTTAAACTCCAACCATAAATATCGTGGTTGCCGATGCAGTGTTTGAGGTCAATTTTGTTATTTTTGTCAATAATAGATTTTACTATTTTCCATTGTTTCGCTACCTTATCTTTAGGTGTTTTCAAAGCATCCATGATTAAGTCACCACCCTGTAAAATAAAATTAGGTGCAGGTGTTAAGGCATTGACATAGGCTAAGGCTTTTTCTAAACCCTCTGCTGCCTTAGGCGATTCATTCATGTGGATGTCTGTCAAATGTGCCACTCGGATACTAGATTCTTTGGATTTAGTGCTAGCGGCAGATAAAGATGGAGAAAGCATTACGCCAGTGCTACTTATTGCTAAGTGTTTCAGAAAATTCCTTCGATTGTTCATAATTTAAGCGATTATAAATATATAATGATTCAATTTTTTTATAATACTGCTTTTATCATACTAAATCACTCGTAAATAATCCTCACATTCTCAGATTCCAGCCTTGCTTGTGTCCACTTTTTTATTTTTTGTTTATCTTCTTTATCAACATAGCTTTTTAAGCTAAATAAAATAATAGCAGTCGGATGTGGTGTAGATATAGTATCCTTAAATTCAAAGGACTCTGCATAAGTACAGCCTTTAATTTGAGGATATAGTTGCCTAATTTCGTTTAATAGCGTTTTACCCATTTGTGATTTTTGATTTAGGCTATCAAACTGCGTTTCTCGCTCCTTTAATCTGAAATTCATTTGATTGAGCTGCTCTCTCAATTTAAAAACCTCTATATTTTTATCATCCGTATTATCAAAAGATAGCCCTTGTTTGACAAGTATGTTTTTAGGGTCTAGATTAAAATTTTCTGCTTTTTGAGCAATTAATTCTTTTTGTTCTATGGATAAGTTTTTGCCTCCATAAATTAGATGAATTATTTTTTTATCTGCATTAACTTCACTCTTTAACAAATAATTTCCTTCAAAAATACCCACATTATCGATATATTGATTGGCGTTTTCCGCAAATCTTTCTTTTTGTACCAAGTTATAACCAAAATAAATGCTAGGTAACAATACAATAATAATAACTGCGGAGATATAGCTATTTACACGTTTTTTTTGTACGTTATCTACAAGAGTTCTAATGGGAAATTTTAGAATCTGAGAAATTGTAACCGAAGCTAAGGCTATAAAAACGGTGTTGATAGTGAATAAATAAAATGCGCCAAAGAAGAAATACCATTGAGCGGTAGCCAATCCGTAGCCAGCTGTACATAAGGGAGGCATCAAAGCAGTAGCAATAGCCACACCTGGAATAACGTTTCCTTTTTGTTTGCTGCTAATGGCAACAATACCTGCCAAACCACCAAATAATGCGATTATTACGTCGTATATAGTAGGGCTAGTGCGCGCCAATAGTTCCGAATGTGCTGTGGAAACAGGACTTAAGATAAAGTAAGTTGTGGAGGCAATTAAACCCATGATGACAGCAAAACCGAAGTTTTTTACAGATTGTCTAAATAAGTCAAAATTATAGGTGGCAATACTGTAACCAATGCCGTTAATTGGTCCCATAAGCGGAGAAATAAGCATTGCACCTATGATAACTGCTGTGGAGTTCATGTTAAGTCCTACGGAAGCAATGATAATAGCAAATACTAAAATCCATAGATTTGTTCCCTTAAAAATGACTGATTTTTGAATTTCCTCATGTATCAAATCGTGGTTATCTAGTTCTGATTCTAGGTTTAGGTAGTGCAATATGTTCCTAAGAACCCCTGATAATTTCATGCTTTTGAATTTGTGATAAAATGTAGCTTGCGTTTATGATAGGCATATCGTAAAGCAAAGATAGTAAAAGCCAATACAAACCAATAGCGTTGTGAACACTATCTATTACTCACTGCCAGAATGATAGTAAAAAGGCTAGACATTTAGTTAGTTATTTTAAAACAGCTTTACTGAGCTAATTGGGTTTTCTTATTATTTACCTTGTCTGCATTCAAAATTGTACTTTCCTTTGTAGCTTAATCAAAATGTGTAAACGATGCAATCTCGACAATTAACAATTGAACAGGCTTGGGAAAATCGAAGTCTATTAGCACAACTAGAGGTGCAACAAACTATTCATGAAGTCATAGAAATGTTGGATAAAGGACAAATTCGCGTGGCAGAACCCACTAACACTGGACAATGGAAAGTGAATGAATGGGTGAAAAAAGCGGTTATTCTATATTTTCCTATCCAACAAATGGAAACTTTAGAGGTGGGCATCTTTGAATTTCACGACAAGATTCCTTTGAAGCGTAATTTTGCATCTTTAGGAGTGCGTGTAGTGCCCCATGCTATTGCAAGATATGGCTCTTTTTTGGAGCAAGGTACAATTTTAATGCCCAGTTATGTTAATATTGGTGCTTGGGTAGGTGCTGGTACAATGGTGGATACTTGGGCTACGGTTGGTTCTTGCGCTCAAATCGGCAAAAACGTGCATTTGAGTGGTGGGGTAGGTATTGGGGGGGTTTTAGAGCCACTTCAAGCAACACCCACTATTATTGAAGACGACTGTTTCATTGGTTCTAGATGTATTGTAGTGGAAGGGGTTCGCGTGGGTAAAGAGGCGGTGCTAGGTGCAAATGTAGTGCTGACACAATCTACGCATATTATTGATGTAACGGGAAGTGAACCAATTACTTACAAGGGTTCTGTTCCAGAGCGTTCTGTGGTGATTCCTGGAAGCTACGCTAAACAATTTCCTGCGGGCGAATATCAAGTAAATTGTGCATTAATTATTGGAACAAGGCAAGAAAGTACGGATAAAAAAGTATCTTTAAATGCTGCCTTGCGTGAGTACAACGTAGCGGTGTAAAACAAAAAAGTCGGATAGTAAACTATCCGACCAAATAACAAAAAGGCATGTATATGAAAAGCTAAATCTTAAATATCTATCGAAAAGGAATTCTTGAGAGATAAACATTTGAATTGAGTTGAATTTGCGTTTATTTTTTTAACTTGGACGATTAGCCCTCAAAAAATACTACGCAAATATATAACATTTCTAGGCAAAAAAAAAAAAAAGATAATAAAAATCAATTTTTTTTGATAAAAAAGTTAGCTTTAATTTTTGTTGCTTCCTTAACAAGGATAAACATACCCTTTAGTTATCTTTAATATTCATCTTACTTAGTAAACGCTCTGTATCTTCAACAAGTTTCTTAAATTTTTCATTTAATTGCTTCTTTTTATCTTGTTTAGTTGATTCATCTTTATTTTCATTGTCCGACTCAAAATTATCTACTTCTTCCTGTAAGGATTTTTTCTGCTCCTCTAATGCCTCAAGTTCACGTAAACTGTTTGTATCGGTATCTTTGATTTCCTCTTTGATGTTCTTAAATAAATTATCTACTTGTCGAGTCACATTCTCGTATTTACCTGCGTCAAATTTTTCTTTCTCGGAAATAAGTAATTCTTTAACTGCATTTCCTGCATTTTTGAATTGCTCAAATACCTTTTTTGCGCCTTCTTTTTCTGCTGGTGTTCCTAAAAAAAAGTTATATAACAAAACAGCAACAACAATGAAAAGCAACAATCTAAGCAATAATCTAAGCATTTAACGATATTTTTTTGAATTAAAACTAATGCAAAGTAAAGAGAAATAAGCCAATAAGTCAATAGGTTTCCTATGAAAGTAGAAATAGGCTAAATTAGTATATTACGCAATATTAATACATTACACAATCATTTTAGTGAATAAATCTACTAAAACTAAGCATTTGAGCATACCACTTTAGCCGATGGAGCTATTTCAATAGTTCTACCAATTGTTCAATCATTGATACGCCTTTTGCGAGTTGTTCTTTTTCAATAAATTCATCGGCTTTGTGGGCTTGCGCAATAGAACCAGGTCCGCAGATGATACTCTCAAACCCAGCTTCTGCAAATTGTCCAGCTTCGGCTGCATAGGATACGGTACTTACTTGTTTGTTGCCCGTTATGGTTTTTACTAAATGGACAATGGATTGGTTTTCAAGAGTATTTAAAGGTGGCACGGGTGGGTGATGCGCCTCAGTGATGATTTTAAAATTGGCGAAAGTAGGTTGTAGTTGCTTTGTTCGTTCTTGGCAGTAGTCGTTGAAATCGGCTAAAATATCGTTGATACTATCCAAAGGAATAGTGCGCACATCCCAGAAAAAGGAAGCGTGGTCGGCAATCACATTTGGTGCAATGCCTCCTTGTATCATACCTACATGCAAGGAAGAGTGAGGCGGCGTAAAGCGTTCATCTACTCGACCTTGCGCAATTAGCGTATTCATTTTTTGTTCTAGCCAAAGCACCAATCGAGCTGCTTCGTGAATAGCACTCACTTCTTGTCTAATTCGGCTACTGTGACCTGCCGAGCCATTAACAGTAGTATGTAACACACAAATTCCTTTTTGTCCGATGATGGGTTGCAGCATGGAAGGCTCCCCAATAATGGCGTACTTTGGTTTTTCGGTGTAACTGGCCTTCAAATGCTCAATTAGCTCAGGTGCAGCCAAGCAACCAATTTCTTCGTCATAGGAAAAAGCAAAATAGATAGGTTTCTTTAAGTTGGTAGTTACCATTTTAGGTAGCACTGCTAGGCAACAAGCTAGAAATCCTTTCATGTCGCAAGCGCCTCTGGCATAGAGATTTCCATCGCCTTTATCGGTTAGTGAAAATGGGTCGCTCGTCCAGTTTTGCCCTTCCACAGGCACGACGTCAGTATGTCCAGAAAGAATAACACCGCCATCCACAGATGGTCCAATGCGGCAATGCAAAGAGGCTTTAGTCCCTGCTTCATTAGGCACAAGTGTAGTGATAACGCCAAAACTTTCGAGGTAAGATTTTATCCAATGAATAATGCTCAAATTGCTTTCACCTCCTAAAACAGGGAAAGCTACTAAGTCAGATAATATTTTTTCTACGCTTGTCATTGTCTAAATTTATGTAATGGTAGGTTGAAAACATGAAAATAGTAATTGTGTTTAATGGTGAATATTCACAGCAACTCACCTAACAAATGTATCAATCATTGATAGCCAATGGCTACGGCGATAATTAATGTTAGCCAAGCTAGTCCTAAAATCAGGACGACCACAGGTGCAATAAAGCGCAACCAACGGTCGAGCGGCACTCGGCATAGGCTTAACATGGCAATCAACCCACCTAATGTTGGGTTAATTAAGTTGGTTACACCGTCGCCAATTTGAAATGCTAAGATAGTCGTCTGTCGAGTAAGACCAAGCAATTCGCCTAGCGGAATCATTACAGGCAAGGTAGCTAAGGCTTGACCACTACCTGAAGGAATAAAAAAATTGATGGCAGATTGCGCCACAGACATGCTTATTGCTGCTGCATACAGCGGTAAGCCTTGTAGCCATTGGGCTAGTTGATAGGAAATGGTATCGCTAATATTGCCCATTTCCATCAATACTTTTATAGCACTAGCGTAACCTACCATGAATGCGCCGGGCGCTGCTACGGAAATACCTTTTAAAACCATATCTGTAAAAATAGCGGTTTTCATTCTAGAAGCTATTCCAACAGCTAAGGTAATCATCAGAAACACAGCGGAAAGATCATTGATGTACCAATCTAATTGAAATACACCATATATTACTGTTGCAATACCAAACAAGAAAACAGTAAGTACAAGCCAGTTGTTGCTTGTCATTCGGTATTCCTCAATAGGTTGAGCCAGTTCAATGCCTTGTTGGTTAAGCCCTAAGCCCAGACTTTTTTCTGGATACTGAGTGATGCGTTTTAGATAGTGAACATTAAAGTAAGCCATTACTGTCAGTGCGGAAAAGCACAATAAACTCCTTAAAAGTGCGCCAGAAAAAAGAGGGAGTTCTGCTATTTTATGACCTGTCCCAACAGTGTAAGGATTGATAGGCGAAAGTCCAAAACCAATTGTGATAGCACCAACAGAAATACCTGCTGCCAATATCAAATCGCCCCCTAATGCTAAACTCAAAACGGCTGCAATCGGTACAATACCAATATTATTTTCATAGCCCACTGCAACGCCCAATCCTCCATAGGCAAAAGTCATCAGCACGACGATTAAATATTTGTGCTTCAATCCAAGATGTTTTATCAAAGTGCCAATACTATTTTCAATGGCTTTTGAGGCTTCCAGTACACTAAACATGATTCCACCAACGAGTACAATAAATACAATTTCAACCGCTGTTTTAAAGCCAAGCGGTATCGCTTTGAACATATCGAGAAGACCGACGGGCGTGCTAGAAATAGTCTGATAAGAATCAGGAACAATTATATTTCTTCCTTCAACAACTGCGCGTTCATATTTTCCTGCTGGCACAACATAAGTCATTGCTGTTACCAATAAGATAATTCCAGAAAGTAGCACCAACGCATGGGGTAGTCGTTCATACCATTTCGAAAGAAGTTGCTGATTGTTCATGTAGTTTTTTTAAATAATTTCCTGTGAAGGTAAAAATTTAAAAAGGTTTTTATCCTAATCATTCTATTCCATTATGATTAACTTCTTTTTCAACGTTTCCTGCAAACCACTTTCCCATTCTGATTTCAATATACTTAATACAATGCTATCTCGTCTAGTGCCATCTGGTTTAACGCCATTGCTTCTCAAAATTCCTTCTACTTGACAACCAATGCTTTTCATGGCGTTAATACTGCGTTGGTTACGGCTATCTGCCTTAAATTCAACACGTTCCATATGCAAGTTTTCAAAAGCAAACGACAATAACAAAAATTTGCAGTGCTTATTTAACCCCGTCCCTTGAAACTGCTTTCCATACCAAGTGTAGCCAATGCTTAAACACTTATGCTCTAGCTGAATATCATAAAATCGTGTGCTACCAGCAACTTGATGACAACGCTTGTCCCAAACAATAAAGGGATAGGCGACTCCTCTTTGTTTGGCACTTGTCGCTGATTGAAGGTATTTTTTCATCCCTTGCTCACCAACCACTGACGATAAAGAATATTTCCACAATTCAGGTTCATTCAATGCAAATGGAAGCAAATGAACTAGGTCAGTAAATTGTAAAGGATGCAAAAGCACAACATCATTTTCTAAAACATAAGTTGCATTACTATCGAAAACGGTTGTATCGGTAGGATTCATCACTTATTTTGGTACAAAGTTATCTCAAATTATTGTTTCGCAAATTTTTATTCAGTATTCACAATTTTCTGTTCCTAAAAAAGTTTCTTTCCTGTAAGAAATTGCTTTTCTTTGAAGAAGCAATTTAAAATTTTAAAAAACTAAATTACGGTAAATCAATACTTCGATGATTCAGTTTAAACATCTATTTTTTATTACCATCATTCACCTAATTTGTACTTCAATTTACAGTCAGAAGGACTATTCAGAAGTTATTCCTGGAACAAATATTCATATTGATATGGTGTTTGTGAATGGTCGAACATTTCAAATGACCTCCGCTGACGCTAATAATATCAGCAACAGCCAAGTAACGCTACACGATTTTTGGATAGGCAAACATGAAATTACTTTCGAGCAATTCAGCATCTTTCAAAATCGAAGTAAAGATAATGAAGTCAGTATTAGTAAGCTAACCAACTTCAAAGCGGATGCCGTTTCACGACCTACGCCACCTTATGAGGATATGTCTTTCGGGATGGGCACAACTGGTGGTTTTCCAGCGGTAAGCATGACACAGCAGGCGGCGTTGCGCTACTGTAAGTGGCTTTATTTGAAAACGGGTAATTTTTATCGCCTCCCCACTGAAGCAGAGTGGGAGTATGCTTGCAGTGAAGGAGGTAAAAAAGATAAGCCGACCAACCTTGACAAAATGGCTTGGTTTTATGACAATAGCTACGAAAAATTTCAAAAGGTAGGGCAAAAAGAACCCAATAGTTGGGGAATATACGACATGCTAGGTAATGTAGCAGAATGGACTTTGGATAAATTCGAGGTCAACTATCACGAATTAATCGGTGCTGAAGCTACTAATCCTTGGCTTCCACCTACGGCTAAGTATGCACATACCGTGCGTGGTGGCTCTTATGACGACGACGAAAAAAATTGTTCCTGTTCAGTGCGTATCAAATCAAGCCCGCGATGGCAACGCCGCGACCCACAAATACCTAAAAGTATTTGGTGGAACACAGATGCTCCCTTTGTTGGGTTTCGTGTAGTAAGACCTGCACAACAACCTAGCCATGAGGAGATTATGGCTTTTTTTGAACAGGCGATAAAGGATTAAAATTATTAGTAATTTATCATAAATAATGAAATTAATACCTATGCAGAACGAAAAAATGAAACGCAGAGATTTTGTCAAAACATCTTCCCTCGCAGCAGGGGCAAGCCTCTTAATACCTTCTCTATTATCTGCTAAAGCACACATTGATGGAGATGATACCATAAAAATTGGATTAATTGGCTGTGGAGGTCGTGGAACGGGTGCAGTAGTGCAAGCCTTGCAATCAGGACAGCGCGTTAAATTAGTTGCTATGGCAGATGCTTTTAAGGATCGTTTGGATAGCTGCTACAAGCAAATTACAGACCCTAATTTTACAGATTGGTCTTCGGAAGAACCAGTTAATGTATCCAGTATGATTGATGTGCCAGAGGAACATAAATTTGTTGGCTTTGATGCCTACAAGAAAGTTATTCCTCTAGTGGATGTTGTACTTTTAGCAGCGCCTCCAGGCTTCCGTCCACAACATTTTGAGGCAGCAATTAATGCCAACAAGCATGTATTCATGGAGAAACCATTGGCTACAGATGCTATTGGTGTGCGTAAAGTGCTTGAGGTGGCGGAGCAAGCCAAACAAAAGAAATTAAACGTAGTCGTGGGGTTGCAACGCCACTATCAAAAGAAATATCAAGTTTGGGTGGACATGCTTCAAAATGGTGTTATTGGAGATATTGTTTCTGCTCAAGTATACTGGAATAGCGGTGGCGTTTGGGTGCGCGAGCGCAAACCTGGTATGACAGAAATGGAATACCAAATGCGTAATTGGTACTATTTCAATTGGTTATGTGGCGACCACATTACAGAGCAGCACATTCACAATATAGATGTTGCTAACTGGGTGAAACAAGCATATCCTGTGCGTGCGCATGGTATGGGCGGGCGATTGGTCAGAAATGGCAAAGAGCATGGCGAAATCTTTGATCACCATACTGTGGAGTTTGAATATGCAGATGGTAGCCGAATGTTCAGCCAGTGCCGACACATTGAAAACACACATTATCGAGTTTCAGAAGCATTTCAAGGTACGAACGGTAGTGCACCAGACCCTGGCGTTATCCTTACCAAATCGGGCTATAACGTAATGAAATACAATGACAGAAAAGACCCTAATCCTTATCAAGTGGAGCATGACTTACTTTTTGAGGCAGTAGCAAAAGGGGAATACAAATTTGAAGACGCTGAAAATGGTGCAAAAAGTACCTTAACTTCAATCATAGGTAGAATGGCAACCTATTCTGGACAAATGATTGAATGGGATGCTGCTTTAAATTCCAACATTAATTTAATGCCAGAAAAATTAGATTGGAAGGCAATGCCAAAAGTATTGCCAAACAAAGATGGCTTCTATCCGATAGCAGTACCAGGTGTAACAAAAGTCATTTAAATGCTTAAATGTCAGTGGCTTGTATTTGGGTTACTCTATGCTTTTGCCAGTGTAGGGCAACCCATGCAGCAATATGAATTTACGCAACAACATATGGGAACGAGCTTTCGCTTAGTGTTTTATGCTAAAGATAGCACAATTGCCCATTACGCGGCAGACAAAGCGTTCACGAGAATCACTTATTTGAATCAACTGCTGAGCGACTACTTGGAAGACAGTGAAATAAGTCGCCTCAGTGCTACGGCAGGAAATGGGCATATAGTTTCAATAAGTGATGAACTTTGGCAGGTGCTACATTTTTCACAAATGGTATCAGAAGCAAGTGGAGGCGCATTTGATGTTAGTATTGGTGCATTAAGTAAACTCTGGCGCAAAGCTTTTCGGCAAGATATTTTTCCTGACGAAATGGCAATAGAACAGGCAAAAGCTACAGTCAGTTACCATGACATTGTATTGTATCCGACTACACAATCTGTGGAATTAGCTAGAAAAGGAATGCGCTTGGATGTAGGAGGTATTGCCAAGGGTTATGCAGTGGATGAAGCCATGAAAGTTTTGGTACAACAAGGTATTACACATGCTTTAGTGGATGGCGGAGGCGATTTGAACCTTAAAAATGATCCTACTATTGCTCAAACGTGGAAAATTGCAATTCAAAACGGTAAAGTCTATGACTTAGCAAATTGTGCCATAGCTACTTCAGGCAATCAATACAAGTTTTTGGAAAATAATGGAAAACGCTATTCTCATTTAATTGACCCAAGAACAGGTATGGGGGTAACGCATCAACACCAAGTTACCATAATTGCTGATAATTGCATGAAAGCGGATGCATTAGCTTCTGCTTGTAGTATTTTATCGAAAGCAAAAGCAAAGCAACTTGCACGAAAGATGGATGCAAAACTGTATATTTTGACAAAAAAAGACTAAAATTGCTAAGTAAATTAATACAATTCATTGATTAACAAAAAAATCGAAAAATGAACAGAAGAAAATTTATTCAAAATACCATGATAACTACGTCAGCCGTAGCTGTTTCAGGGGTGGCGGCTACCTCAACTCATGTGAGCAATAAACAAGAGTTCAAACTAAAATATGCTCCACACTTTGGTATGTTTCGCCACAGTGCAGGTGAAGATTTGATAGCTCAATTGCAATTCATGGCAGATCAAGGGTTTACTGCTTTGGAAGATAATGGTATGAAAGACCGAGATGTCGCTACGCAAGAAAAAATTGGCAAAACCATGCAAAAACTAGGCATGGAAATGGGGGTGTTTGTAGCACACAAAATTTATTGGAATGAACCCAACCTAGCAAACGGCGACAAAGCTAAACGAGAAGAATTTTTGAATGACATCAAAACTTCTGTTGAAGTAGCTAAACGAGTAAACGCTAAATGGATGACTGTGGTGCCAGGTCATCGAGCATTGCGATTGAACATGGGCTATCAAACAGCTCATGTGATTGAATCGCTGAAGCGCGCTTGTGATATACTTGAGCCACATGGCTTAGTAATGGTGTTAGAGCCTTTGAATTTCAGAGATCATCCTGGACTATTCTTATCAGAAAGCCCACAAACTTACATGATTTGTAAAGCTGTAAATAGTCCATCTTGCAAAATTTTATTTGATATTTATCATCAACAGATTACAGAAGGAAATATTATTCCGAATATCGAAGCCTGTTGGGATGAAATTGGGTATTTTCAAATTGGTGATAATCCGGGTAGAAAAGAGCCTACCTCGGGAGAAATTAACTATAAAAATATCTTCAAATACATTCACGGACGAAAATTTGAGGGTATTTTAGGTATGGAACATGGAAATGCCCAACCTGAGAAAAAGGGGGAAATAGCATTGATTGAAGCCTACAAAGAAGTAGATAGTTTTTAAATTAAATGATTGATTTTCAGTATTATAATAAGCGTTTAGGATTACAGTTGCCAAGTCCGATACAACAAGTTAAAATGCCTTTGTTAGAGAACAAAGGCATTCAGCTTTTTATCAAACGGGAAGATTTAATCCACCCTGAAATTTCAGGTAATAAGTGGCGAAAGCTAAAGTATAACTTATTGGAAGCTAAACGTCAAGCGCAAAAAACATTACTTACTTTTGGTGGAGCGTATTCTAATCATATTGCCGCCACAGCAGCAGCAGGTTATCATTTTGGATTTAACACAGTAGGTATTATCAGAGGAGAGCGTACACATCCACTTAATCCAACACTTTCATTAGCAACAAGTTATGGTATGAAGTTGATATACCTTGACCGTAGTTCGTATAGAAATACTAATCGTAGGGAACTTGCTACTCAATTGTATCCTCAGGCTCATTATTTTATTCCAGAAGGCGGGACTAATACTTTTGCTTTGAAAGGTTGTCAAGAAATAGTGGAAGAAAGTATGAATCAAATGCAAACGCCTGATTATTATGCACTTGCTTGTGGAACGGGGGGGACAATAGCCGGTATTATTCAAGCCTTGAATGGAAAAAGTAAAGTCATTGGTTTTTCGGCGCTAAAAAGTGATTTTCTTATTCAAGAAGTGAAGCAACTAATTAATTATCAACAATATGATAACTGGAGCATTAACACAGCATTTCATTTTGGAGGTTATGCCAAAACTACTCCACAGCTTATTCAATTTATTAATGAATTTTACAACGAGCATTATATTCCTTTAGAACCTATTTATACTGCAAAAGCACTATTTGGATTGCTTCAACTTGTTGAAAAAAAAGAAATTAAGAAAGGAACTAATATTTTATTTATTCATACTGGAGGGTTGCAAGGCATTGCTGGATTTAATGAAAGTGCCAAGATGGGAAGACAGATAAAGATAATTGGGGACTTTCATTAAAAATGATAAAGCAAAATTACGTGTCTTACACAAACATAATGAAAGCCCCAATTACCAAAAATCATCAAAGTCTGTTAAAGTGTGCTTCTTTAGAATTTGGTAGTACAGCTAATAGCACTTAGCCATAAGACAAATGTAGAAATATCAAATACATACGTATGAGACAGTATTTAAAAAACAGCGAACCGAATATAAGGTAAGGATGACTAATAGCCAGAAACTAATATTTTGATTTACAACAAATATTGAATTTGTAATTACCGCATATATCGCATAATTTTATGTATAAAAATATGCTAAAAAAAACTAACCAAATACATAGAACAATGGAATTTAATAAAATATTCCTTTCGTAATTGTAAAAAATCAATAAAATCAACTTATCTTGTGCTGCAATTAAAAACGTTTAAGTCATTCTCTTACCATGTAGTAGGAAAATGATTTAGATAAAAACCTTTTAAGAGGATTGAGGGCTTTTGAATCCATCTAACATTAAAGTCTGCTGTAGTGCGTCTTTAGGTTTAAATTTTAGAGTCTGCAAAAAAAATGATTCAAAGCCCTATATCCCTTTACATTAAAGTCTGCTGTAGTGCAATTTTCAGCTTTTCTACTTCCTTTCTGATTACATCACAAATATAGGTGTCAATTTGCCTAATCCATATGACAAGAAATCAATTTTCAATCCTCCTTTAATTATCCTATTTTTTCTTATTATCGTCCGTTAAATATTTGATTATCAAATGAATAAGTAATAAAGACTGGTTTTGTTTAATATTTTTTACGGTACTAGAAACCTTTAACTATCTTAGCTGCTAGAATAAAACCAGTAAAAAATATGAGCAACGTTCGAGTTAGAGCAGAAATTGACCCTCTAAAGTGTGTGATCGTACATCGTCCTGATAGCGGTATTGCACGAATTTCACCAAAAAGAGCAGAAGAAATGCTATTTGACGACATTGTGCATCTGCCGAAAATGCAGCAGGAGCATGATATTTTCACTGATGTATTAGCAACCTTTATTGGGAAAGATAAGGTCTTAACCACCCATCAACTTTTGCTAGAGTCGTTGAGTTTGGATGAGGTGGCAAAAAAGGAAATGCTAGATTACATCACTGATTACGAAGAATTGCCTAGCCACTATAAAAAAATGTTACTCGATCTTGATAATCAAGTGCTTGCAGATGTATTAGTGTCAGGTTATTTAGCGGAAAAAGATCATATCTTATTTGACCCAATTCCTAATTTTATTTTTACAAGGGATATTGCTGTGGTGATAAATAATACGGTTATCATTACTAAACCCGCTAAAGAGGCACGCTTCAGAGAAAATTTTCTAACACGCTTTATTTTTTGGGCGCATCCTATCTTTAAAGGATTGCGCGCGCAAGGGAGAATTATCAACATGAACGATGTTAATGCTTTTCCACCAAGTAAACGTCGCGAAATGGTAGCATTGGAAGGAGGTGATGCCATGATAATGAACGAAAATTATCTTTTCATTGGTTGTAGCGAGCGCACTAACGCCTACACGATTCAGCTTTTGAGAGATGCTTTATTTGACAAAAAGGTGGTGAAAAATGTTGTTCAAGTTAACATACCCAATGATCGTTCTTACATGCACTTGGATACGATTTTTACACAAATTAATTATAACCATGTCGTTGGGTTTAAACCTTTAATTCAAGATGGCTTAGGCTCAAATGTAGAAGTGCATCGCGATTATGGTCAGACTAACTATTATGCTTCACTGCATGATTTTATCATCACAGAGTTCAATCCAAATATGAAATTCATTTGGTCTGGCGATGGAGAATCACCTTATCAAGAACGCGAGCAGTGGACTGATGGCTGTAATTTGGTCGCATTAAAACCCGGCGTTGCTATTACTTACGATAGAAACCCAAGAACAGAAAACGCCTTTAAAGATTATGGCTATCAAATATTAGGAGCAGAAAAGTTGCTGTCCCAAGTACAAACAGGTGAGCTTGACCCACATACACTAGAGCGTACCATCATTACGCTGCCTTCTAGCGAACTTTCAAGGGCACGAGGTGGCTCACATTGTATGACTTGCCCAATAGAACGAGGGTAAAAATTATTGTTTTGTTAGGCTGCATTGAATTGCGAATTTTTATATTGCACCTAATTTAAGCAATATAGACATGAAAAATTCAATTCAGCCTTATTTTATGTTGACTATTTTATTGGTAGTAACTTATCATTTTCTTTTTGCTCAACCTCAAGTGGATGCACGCCTTCACGAAATTGCGGAAGCCCCTTCTGCAAAGCGCATCCAAAAAGATATTGAAAAACTCGTAAGTTTTGGTACACGCCATACTTTATCAGATACTACCTCTGAAATCAGAGGTATTGGTGCTGCTCGAAGATGGATTAAATCGGAGTTTGATAAAATTTCTGCCGAATGTGGTAACTGTTTAGAAGTTTATTATCAATGGTATTTGGTTACTGCGGAAGGTAATCAGCGTATTCCCAAAGATACTTGGGTCGTAAATGTAGTAGCAGTCCAACGAGGTGAGCGCTATCCAGAGCGTTATGTTATTATGTCAGGCGATATTGATAGCCGAGTATCTGACCCTTTAAATGGTGTGGACGATTCGCCCGGAGCTAACGACAACGCCAGCGGTATGGCAGGTACAATAGAAGCTGCCCGAATATTGACAAAGTATAAATTCCCTACAAGCATTATTTATGTTGGACTTTCAGGAGAAGAGCAGGGTTTGTTCGGTGGAAAAGGTTTGGCAGAAAAAGCTAAAAAAGAAGGTTGGGATATTGTCGGGGTTTTAAATAATGATATGATTGGTAATATTGAAGGAATGAACGGCATTATTGATAACCGCACTTTTCGCATTTTCTCTGAACCTTCACCTGCCAATGCTAACGAGCGCGACCGTGTGTGGGATAGATTTTATGGTGGCGAAGTGGACGGACCTTCTCGCCAACTAGCAAGATACATTGAAAGAATAACTAAAACGTACTGCACTAATTTAGACCCAATTTTAATTTATCGCTTAGATCGTTTCGGTCGAGGTGGGCATCATCGTCCTTTTAATGATGAGGGGTTTGCAGGGGTACGCATTATGGAAACGCACGAGCATTACGATAGGCAACATCAAGATTTGCGCACGGAAGAGGGTATTGTTTATGGTGATGTTATTGAAAAGGTAAATTTTGATTATGCTGCCAAATTGACGGGTGTGAATGCGATAACGTTAGCAAGTCTGGCTTGGGCGCCACCTGCACCTACTCAAGTAATGATTGGTGGTGCAGTTGAACCTTCCACCCGATTAAAATGGGAAGCGGTAAACGACCCCGATGTGATTGGGTATAAAATTTATTGGCGCGATACTACTGCTCCGCAATGGCAATATCATCGTTTTGTGGATAAAACAGTTACGGACTATACCTTGAAAAATATTGTGATTGATAATTATTTATTTGGTGTTGCCACTGTGGGTAAGGATGGTAATGAAAGTGTAGTGGTTTATCCTAGAACACTGATTGCTAGAGGGTTGAGGTAATACATCACATAAAAGCTCAATTCTTATAACCCTTTTGGTGAGTTATCTTGTTTTAGAGATGAGATTTGGCATTATCGTAGTAATACCAATCTCATCTCCAATCACACCGACTATACAAAACATAATATTAGATGGATTACACAGAACTCATTATCAGTCAACTAGAGCAATTAAAACTTTGGACGGTTACCGCTTTGCCCCTTATTATCATTTACAGTGTTATCTTCGCGGTTCTGCTTAGGTTTATAAAATTGCTGACTAAGCAGATTTCAAATGTATTGATTAGGCGACAAGCTAGTTCAGAAAATAACGCTAGAATGGAAGCAGAGAAAAGAATTAATACCCTAACTCGAATATTAAGCCTTTCCCTTCGCATCGCTATTATTACTATTTACTTGATGATTATTCTCGGTAAAGTAGGTATCGAACTAGCTCCATTACTTGCGGGTGCTGGCATCGCAGGCTTAGCAATCGGTTTTGGTGCACAAGAACTAGTGCGCGATGTGATTACTGGTTTTTTTATCTTGTTAGAAGACCAAATTAGGGTAGGGGATGTAGTTAATATCAATGGGACTGGTGGATTGGTAGAAAAAATTGAATTGAGAACTATTCGTTTAAGAGACCTTTCTGGTAGTGTCCATTTCTTTCAAAATGGTAAAATTAACACATTAACGAATCTTACCAAAGAATGGTCGGCTACCGTTTTAGACATTGGCGTAGCTTACAAAGAAGACGTGCAAAAGGTAATTGATGTGATGAAAGCAGTAGGCGATACCATGATAAATGATGAAGCATATGCCGCCAACTTCGTTGAACCTATTGAAGTCTTTGGATTAGATAGATTCGACGATAGCGCGCTTATTATTAAAGCACGTATAAAAACGATGCCAGGTAAGCAATGGGTAATAGGTAGAGAATATCGCAAACGTTTGAAAGTTGCTTTTGATGAACAAGGAATAGAAATTCCATTTCCACATACGACGATTTACTGGGGTGAAAAAATTGCGCCACTGGCGATTAACATGGACAGTAAAGTACCCGCTAATACTGCTAGCGCAAACTAATACGGATGTTTTCGTTTTACAGTGATTTGGTGACAAAACATTTCTTCTATCTTCGCCCAAAATAGCTTGGCTATGAAGCGTATTGCATTAGATATGGACGAGGTAATGGCAGATATCTATGCCAAATTCTTGTATTATTTTGAACGTGATTTAGGTTGGCGACCTGAAAAAAAGGACTATTGGGGAATAAAAATTTACGAATTGGAGGGTGCAACGCATTTGAGAAAATACCTCCATGCAGTTGGCTTTTTTAGTGATGTAACGCCTATGCCGAATAGCCAAAAAGTGGTAGCCGAATTGCAGCAGCACTACGAGGTATTTGTAGTCACATCTGCCACAGAATTTAGAAATTCACTCGTTGATAAGTGGGATTGGTTAAGCACTCATTTCCCAAGTATTCATTGGAAAAATTACGTTTTTTGTGGGGATAAAAGTATTATTGATGCCGACTACATGATTGACGACCACGTTAGTAATTTACAGAAATTTAGAGGAAAAGGATTGCTTTATACTGCTTCGCATAATGTTCACAATAAGGATTATGTTCGAGTGAATAATTGGTTAGAGATTCGGCAATTTTTTCAAGAAGAATTAGCAAAAGAAGGTAAAACACTGTAACAAAAATGGAATGGATAACGCTTAGTTCGACAACCATATTAAAAGACCGATGGATAAATTTGCGTGCTGATGAGTGCCAAATGCCAAACGGCGACATTGTTGCGCCATTTTATGTGTTGCAATATGCCAATTGGGCAAATGCTTTAGCATTGACTAAAGAGCAGCAAGTTATCCTCATTCGCCAATACCGGCATGGGTTGGGCAGAACCATCGTAGAATTGCCTGGCGGAAATTTCGACCCTTCTGAAACGCCAGAACAAGCTATTCGTAGAGAACTGCTCGAAGAAACAGGTTATGACTTTGAGCAAATTATATTGACATCAAAACTTTCGCCCAATCCTGCTAATCAATCCAATTATTGTTACTCCTTTTTGGCGTTAGGTGGTAAAAAAGTACAATCGCAAGCACTGGAGCGTTACGAAGACATTAAAGTAGAGCTTTACACTTTGGAGGAATTAGAAAACATGATTCATCGCCAAGAATTGGTACATGCGCTCCATGTTACCTCTGTTTTTTATGGACTGCAAATGTTGAAAAAATTGGATAAATGAGCTATTGGCAGTCAACAATAAAACCATTATTTTTATTAAAATCCAAGTTTTTGATTACCTCTATCCTTGCTACAGTATTGGATGTAGGGTTGTATTTATTATTATTTCACCAATTCGGACTAAGTGCTTTTACCGCTCAAGCCATTGCGTATCCTATTGCGGTGCTATTTAATTTCTTGCTACAAAAGTGGTTTATTTTTGAATCGCACCGAAAAGCAAGCACTATTTTTGGTTTAGCAATGTTGGTTTCAGGTGTTGGTTATCTCATTTCTTTGGGGTTAGTTTACTGCCTTGACCAAGTAGCGTTTTTACATCAAAATCAGGTGATAATCAAAAGTATAGAAAAAGGAATTTTATTTTTTTATAACTTTTATTTTAAGCGTTTTGCTTTTGAAAAACGTTTTGTGTAGCTCACTATTAGTAAACATAAGTGCTGCTGAGACCACCATAAAAGTACAATCATGCTGTTACATTTAATCAAAACTTAACATAGACATATCCATCAAATGTTAGGTCATGTAGGATTTGTTGCTACTTTTACCCTCCGAAAAAATAACATAAAACATGGATTCTTCGCTCTTGTTCATGTGGGTCGGCTTTATATTAGCTTCCTATTCTGTGATGGGTAATGACGTGATTCAAGCACTAGGTACTTTTTTAACTTCCAACGAACGTCGTGTACCTTGGTACATCTTATGGCTCTTCGGTGCAGGTATTATGAGTGTAATTCTAATATTA
Organism: uncultured Saprospiraceae bacterium; assembly: GCA_937944245.1. Classification (GTDB taxonomy): domain Bacteria; phylum Bacteroidota; class Bacteroidia; order Chitinophagales; family Saprospiraceae; genus JAAUTG01. Next base: position 51,657 of record CALDYY010000011.1, read on the forward strand.
GGATATACTGGTTCGGGGGTATGGTTAGGTGGTGATGATGTAGCTTTTGACCGTTTGGATAAATTTGTCATACCGGAACGTTATGAATGGTACTTTCTTATTCCTCCAATTGTGCTATTGTTAATCACACGTATAGGCATACCAGTGAGTACAACATTTATGATTTTAACCTTTTTTTCTATCAACGAGATACCAGGTACTATTAATGAAATGTTGGCTAATGTATTTGATTTTAATACTAAGCTAGGGGGCATGATTCAGAAATCAATCGTTGGATATATGGTCGCCTTTGTTACGGCTGCTGTTATTTACGTTGTTACTACACGCCTATTCGAGCGTTATTTCATTAAAAATCCATTGACAGAAGATAAAACATCCATCTGGGTGCCTATTCAATGGCTATCCACAGGTTTTTTATGGTCGCAATGGCTAACACAAGATTTAGCCAACATCTATGTTTACCTCGATAGCGGGCAAAATTTAAGTCCTCTTGCCTTTGTGTTTTCACTGCTCGTTCTAGTTGGATTATTAGGGTACATTTTCTGGCTTAGAGGTGGACGTATTCAAGAGGTGGTACGTAGAAAAGTTAACACTGCCGACATCCGTTCTGCCACTATTATTGACTTTATTTATGGTATCATCCTTTTTGTATTCAAGGATAATTATTTAGGGTTGTTTGAAGGAAAACTTCCGATGAGTACCACTTGGGTATTTATTGGTCTTTTGGCTGGTCGAGAGTTAGCTATGCGTTGGCAGCTAAATGGTAAATTACAGAAAGAGGAAATCAAAGATGTTTCTTTTGATTTGTTGAAAATAATCATAGGTTTAGTTATTAGTGTTGTTATTGTCCTTGCTATCCGTTTGTTAGTAGGATAAAAACCACTCTTCATTCCATCATAATTCATTCTATTGAGTAAACGATGGTTTTTATTGAGTGAATGACATTGCTTAACTCATGCACAAAGCGTTAATTTGTAATGAATAGATTTACCTATTTATTAATGAGTTAATGTCCAGTGCTTGATGGTTGATTACTATGACATACTTGGAGTGCCAATTAATGCCTCTAAAGAGGAACTGAAAAAGGCTTACTTGAAAAAGTGTAAAGCTTTCCACCCTGATTTGCACGGTAGTGCTGAGTGGGCAGAGGAACAATTCAAATCCATTAATGAAGCATATGAAGTGCTTTACGATGGCTTTAAAAGACAGTCTTACGATAGCGAATTTCTGAGGTCAGCGAAAATAGTTTCCGATATTCCAAAGCACTCCCAGACAAAGCATGAAGCTGTTTTTGTGCCGCATCCAAGTGCATCAAAGTCATTTTTACCTTTTTTGAAATGGGGAATGGGTGTAACCGCTATATTGTTGTTTGCATTGACCTTTTTGCAGTTGCTCGAAACGCAAAAAGCTAACGTCCCCAAAGCATTGAAAGTAAATTACAAATACCTCGATGAAGAAAAAGCAAGATTTCTAGCATTTTGTGCAGAATATCCTAATGTTATTAGTAAAGAATCATTTGACCAAATAATAGAACAAAAAATAGCTACTGGGTTAACTTACAAGCTAAGGCTTAAAATGGCAGTGCGAGATACGTCAGGAATTTACCAGCTTTTAGAGGTGTATATTCAACCCTAGAAGGCAAAAAAGTTAGCGTAAGTCAACTATCTTTTCGCAAAAGCATTAAGGAAGTAAAAAGATTTACTCCATGCGCATTGATATTATTACCGTATTACCTGAATTACTGCATAGCCCCTTGCAACACTCCATTATGAAACGTGCGCAAGAAAGAGGCTTGCTCGAAGTTTGTATTGAAGATTTGCGCGCATATGGATTGGGCAAGCACAAGCAAGTGGACGATTATCAATATGGTGGTGGTGCAGGTATGGTGATGATGATAGAACCCCTTTCCAACTGTGTTGAAACACTAAAAGCTCAAAGAACTTATCAAGAAATTATTTACCTCACTCCCGATGGTGTTCGCCTTAATCAATCTATTTGTAATCAACTATCGCTAAAAGAAAATCTACTGCTCATTTGCGGTCACTATAAAGGTATTGATGAGCGCGTTCGCGAAAAATACGTTACTCTGGAAATTTCTATTGGCGATTATGTGCTTTCTGGTGGAGAACTGGCTGCAGCTGTTTTGGTGGATAGTATTGGGCGATTGCTTCCAGGTGTACTGAATGACGAAACATCCGCACTGTTTGATTCCTTTCAGGACAACCTTTTAGCTCCTCCTGTTTATACTCGACCTGTGGAATTTAAAGGGCAAAAAGTACCAGATATTTTGCTTTCTGGCAATTTTTCTGCTATTGAGGAATGGCGTTATGAGCAGGCATTGCAGAGAACGCAGCAGCGTCGCCCCGATTTGTTAGCGGAGTGATAAAGACAGAGAACGATAACTACAAAATAGCTTAACTATTTTGTAGTTATCGTTCTTTTCTATTGCCTAATGGTGATGATGATATTTTGCTTGTTTATGTCCCGGTTCGTAGATGAGGCGCATAAAAGAGCTAAAGCGTTGCGTTTCTCTGTAAATAGGGATACCTGTTACAATACCAATTAGCAAGTTATCTGCTAGACCTACGCGCATCTGCGGACGTAAGGTGATGCCCATACCTGTGGCACTAACTTCTTGGTTAACTTCGAGTCCAATAAAATTTCGTGTTCCTGGAAGCATGTAATGAAAATTGGAGTTAATTTCCCACTCTAGTTCCACTGATTTTTCTGAAAAATTTTGCTCCAAGTGAGGTCCTGTATAAATAAGAGTGTGAAAATTATTGCCCCATCGTTTGGCTGCAATAAAGAATGGATTGTAAAGATTGCCTTTGTAAAAATTTTCTTTACCATATTTGGCAAACTCCACAAACTCAAATTCGTGGATGTAACCAATAGCCATGGAAGTTTTTAATTTTTCTGATACAAAAAAGGTATATTGTGCAGCTAGCTTCAAGCTATGCAATAGACTAGATGGTGCACTACCGTTTTCCTCTGTTGGATAGTAAAATGAGAACGGAAGCTCTATCTCAAGCCCTAATCGGTCAATAGGTGCAAACTCATATTCAACAAGAGCTTCGTAACGGTCATAAGTGCTTTTATCAAGAATACCCAAACCGACATTCCATTCTTTTTCTCCTTTTCTTGCTCCTAAATCGCGAATTAAATCAATGTACAAGGGTTCGGCGTGTAGTATCTTACTGGGGTCTTTCTTCTCTTCCACTAAATCAATGTACAGACTGTCCAAACGTTCATTCAATACTTTTGGATCTTGTTCTTGTTCTATAGTTTGTGCTTGAGCAACAAATGTGCTTGTTATTAGAATGAGTAACAGAAACAATCTTATCATGGTAATTTCACTTTTGCTAGCTGTTGAACGCAATAAATTAAATTTTGTAACGAGCAATAACTAAATTTTAACATTTTTGTATCTCCATCAAATATTAAAAAGATATACAGTGTCTGTAAAAGTTATCAAGACTTTGGCTGTGGATGCGTAACTTTGTCGGACACACAAAAATAACATTTATATGCAGATTTTAGAACGAGATATATGTATCTTAGGTGCAGGACCAGGAGGGGCAAGTGCTGCTTTACAATTTGATAATATTGGATTACCTTGTACATTAGTAGATAAGGCAATGTTCCCAAGAGATAAAATATGCGGCGATGCTCTTAGCGGAAAAGTATCTTCTATCTTAAATAGAATTGACCCAAATATTATTGGGGGATTTCAAAAAGAGAAGCAACTTCAGGTAGATTCATGGGGTATTCGATTTACTGCACCCAACTTGAAATCACTAGATGTACCTTTTAAACTAAATTTTAATCGTGATGAAGATAGCGCACCTGGCTTTATCTCCAAGCGATTAGATTTTGACAACTACCTTGTTGAACAAGTCAAAAAACGCAAGCAAATTGAATTTTTTGAAGGCACAGAAATGACCGACTTCGAAGAACACAAAGACTATATTATACTAACCAGCAAAGATAAATCCCTTAGCATAAAAACTAAAATACTTTTAGTAGCAGATGGTGCACATTCTCGTTTTGCTCGCCATCACGCAGGTATAGAAATGGAGTTAAACCATCATAGTGCAGGACTTCGCGCCTACTACAAAGGCGTAAAGCAAATGGATGAAAACAATTTTATTGAATTGATTTTTCTAAAAGAGTTGTTGCCTGGCTACTTTTGGATATTTCCACTGCCCAATGGGCACGCCAATGTAGGGCTTGGGATGCTTTCAAAAACGGTGAGCAAAAAACGCCTTAACTTGAAGCAAATTATGATGGAACTAATAGAAACGCACCCTTACTTGAAACATCGTTTTGAGGATGCAGAAATGGTAGATAAAATAAGAGGATACGGATTACCGTTGGGTTCAAAAAAGCGTTCCATTTCTGGTAATCGCTACATGTTGCTGGGAGATGCAGGTAGTTTGATTGACCCATTCTCAGGCGAAGGCATCGGAAATGCTTTATATTGTGGCTTTTATGCAGCCAACCACGCTAAAAAATGTTTTGATGCCAATAACTTCTCTGCTGATTTTATGAAAGGTTACGATAAGGATATTCAGCGAGTGATGGGGCAAGAATTGAGTTTAAGCCGAAAAATGCAGTTGGCGCTGCGCTTTCCTTGGCTGTTCAATTTAGTGGTTAATGTGGCGGCTAGAAATCGTCGTTTGAGCGAAACACTAACTGCAATGTTCATGGACATGAATTTGAGAGAGGAACTGGTAAAACCATCTTTTTATTTCAAATTGATTTTTAATAAATAAGCGACAAAACCAAAATAAAGTAGCTTACTACTTTCGTTAACAAGCCAATAAATATATGAAAATATTAAATCATCGGCAAATTCAGCAAAAAATCAAGCGAATAGCTTACGAAATATATGAACGCAATTTCGAGGAGCAAGAGTTAATTCTAATTGGTATTAACCAAAGAGGGATGGAAGTGGCACGCTTAATTTTAGAAGAATTACTGAAAATAGCCGATGGTCTAATGATAACCGTGAGTAGGGTACAGTTGTCCCCCCAGAATCCACTAATGAATGATATTTTACTAGAAATGCCAATCCAAGAATTGGAAGGAAAAACAATAGTGGTGGTGGACGATGTAGCCAATACAGGCAAAACGCTTTTTTATGCTATGCGCCCAATGATGGCAGTGTTGCCAAAAAAGATTGAGACAGCAGTTTTAGTGGATAGGATGCACAAAAGTTTTCCTATCAGAACAGATTATGTAGGATTATCTTTAGCTACCACTATTGCGGAACATATTTTTGTGGATATTATTGATGCTAAAGAATATGCAGCTTACCTTCAAAATTAACCATAGGCATTAAATAATCTCTGCAACTACAAAAATGCTTCCACCTATGTAAACAACATCATTTTGCTTGGCATTGGCTTTTGCTGCTGCCACTGCTGCTGATACAGAAGAATAAGACGTGCCATATCGCTCAAAAGTTGCTGCCTTTTGGCGCAATATTTCAGCATCTAATCCTCTCGGAATATCGGCTTTAGCAAAATAATAAGTTGCTGACTTAGGCAAATAGGGCATCATTTTGTTCAAATCTTTATCTTTAACTACACCAATAACCATATGTAATTGCTGATGAGGTAAGCTAAGCAATTCTTTCATAGATTGTTGAATACCAGCTTCATTGTGCGCACTATCACACACCACAAGTGGCGATTGCTGCATAACCTGCCAGCGACCTATGAAGTTGGTCAATTTTTGGATGTGTTCAAGCGCAAAGCGAAGTTGCTTCTCTTGAATTTCACAAATATTTGTGGGAATTAGGTCAATGGCTTGGAGAGATGTTTGCAAATTGAGTTGTTGGTAACTTCCTGTAAGTCCAGTTTTTAGCTGCTCATATTTCAAGGCATTATCTAAGTACGCATCATAAGTTGTTGTGCTCCAGTTGGATGCTATTTTTTCTACGCGGTAATGGTCGCTGGCAAAGTAAATAGGTGCATGATTAGCTTTTGCTGTGGTTTCAAAAACAGGGACTACCTCCTCTTGCCGTTCACCAATAACTACTGGAATGTTGGGTTTGATGATACCTGCTTTTGACCAAGCAATTTGTGGTAGCTCATTACCTAGCATTTCTTGATGGTCGAAACTAATGTTTGTAATTACACTCAAAATGGGCGTAATGATATTGGTGGAATCATAAATACCGCCTAATCCAGTTTCTATGACG
>CALDYY010000012.1 GCA_937944245.1 uncultured Saprospiraceae bacterium
ACCAGCCCGTGAGGTTGACGCCCCGGTGAAAGGGCGTTGTGGGTTGGGCGAATAGAGACTGAACAGTCAACAACAGCAAAATACATGGCAAAAAACGGCGTGAAAACATGGACACGAGAGGATAATTGAAAAAGTGTTTGAAGCATAACGTTTTTTGGTAGCGTTGGGTTTGTCCGTTTGTCCGTAGTGTAGGGTTTCAAACCCCACGTTACGGACAAAGCCCGCTCGCCATATCCTGATACACTGCCGCCTGCTGTTTAAAAAAATCCCATTCGGTTTTGAAGCTGTCTTTCTGGTGATGCCTTTCCTGTTTTTTGATGTACCCGCGCACCGTGGGCACGCGATCGGGACTGACGGAGATAGCTGCATAGCCGTCCTGCCAATGGAAATATTCATCCGACGCATAAGTATCCCGCACCCAATCGTGGGTAATGCCTTTGAGGTTGCGCACGATGTTGGGGATGGAATCGCTCGGTTTTAAACCGACAAGGAGATGGACATGGTCTTCTACTCCATTGACAAAATCGAGGTAAAAGCCTTTTTCCTTTGCAATCTCCCGCATTTTGTCGTAGAGTTTGTATTTCAATTCGGGCACGATGAGGGGCGCCCGGTGCTTAGTGCTCCACACGAGGTGAACCCAAAGGGCGTGATACGTTTTTCCCATGGCGGTATGTTTTTTATTTTGATAGTGATGAACTGCTCCGCTGCTCCTGCTCCGTAACGTGGGGTTTGAAACCCCACGTTACGGAGCAGATATGCCCGCCAAATCCCGCCGCACCAGCTGCAAAAACCGCTGAAATTGCACGTATCCGGGCGTATTCTGCACCAATTCCTGCCAGAGGGCTTCGGCTTGTTGGAAATGGGCTTTGGCTTTTGCTTTATCGTGTACATTATATCGATAGAAAACACCCAATTTGGCATACGAAATCGCCAAGCCGTTTTTGAAGTCCACATTGTCGGGAAAGGACGCGTGCAGCTCTTTTTCCAACTGGTTGTACTGTTCAAACAACCGCAAGGCCTCGTTCACATTGCCTAAGGCGCTGTGCGTGTTGCCCAAGAATTGATACGAAATCGCCAAGCCGTTTCTGAAGGACACATTGTCGGGAAAGGACGCGTGCAGTTCTTTTTCCAACTGGTTGAACTGTTCAAAAAACCGCAACGCCTCGGTCAAATTGCCTAAGGCGGGGCTTTTACGCACTACCGTTCATTTGGAAAACCGCACATCAATTATACGAAAAAACTGTCAACCGAAGCACTGCCCCCCCGCTTGCGGCAAACCGATGTTGGTGGCTGTGTTTCTTTCTGTCCGTTCGCTAAAACTCTTTTTCTAATTTGTCTGCCTGTTCGATTAAATACCATCTTGCCTCGCTGTCTTTCTCGTTTTTAAGTCGTTTGTTAATGTCAATCAGTTTGTTGCTTTGTTGAACGAATTTTTCTGTCTTTATTAAGTTGTTTAACCACTCTGAAAAGTCAGTCAAGTTGTCTTGCGAATGAATGTAGTCAAATGAACTCTTTATAAACTCTGCTACTTCAAGATTTGAACTTTCAAACTTGTCAATAGGAATTATTTCTTTATTGAAAAATTTGTCGAACAAATATGTGTTGCGGCAAAAAGTCTGAAACGCTTTTTTCTCTGCTTCTTTAAGTCTGCCGGTCTTGAAAAGTATAATTGTCCACTCGAATAAAAAGTCCGGGTAGCAACTGTCGTCTGGAAAGTTTTTGTTAAACCAATTCATATATCTCAGTCCACCCGAAAAGTCGGCAATTTCAATATAAAGTCGGGGAGGAGCGTAACGAAGCCCACGACTGTCGTCATAAAAACCGCCCCATCGTTTCTTGTCAGCCGCAAGAGCTGCTTTAATCTTTTTGATTTTTGTTTTTACTCTTTCTATTTGTTTCTCTGTCATTGCTTGCAAAATATTTTGGTCGTGTTAGATGATTGTCAGTCGTGATAATTTTTTTTATAAAAGTCAGCGAAGGACTGTCCACCAACACGAACTAAAAATAGAAGTAAAACTTTTGATTTTAATAAGTTTGTTCGATAAAGTCCTAAAGAGGACAGTCCACCGATGACTTTACAAACTGTCGTGTTGAGCGGTCAACTAACATTGCCACCAACGTAATAATACCCGCAACTTATGGCGGGTATTTGCAAAAAAATCAACCATAAGTTGCGTTTAAAAATTAACCCCATTTCGTCAGGTCTCCAAATTTTTTCTCCAAAAAAAAATAATTTTATTCTATGTTGGATACGCCAAAAATACTTACTGCAAAGGTCTTTCAGTATTTTTTTGAAATATTATAGTGGGCACGGAGGGGAAAATAAACGTTTATTAACCGTTATTAAACGTTTAATAGCGGTTAATAATGCTGAATTGTTTGGCATAAAGGATGGAGTCGTATGGATATTATTAATTAAGATTTACGAGCTGCTTCATCCCTTCCAGGATGCACAAACGTACCAAGAAACACCAAAAATACCATAATAATACTTATCAAAATACCCATCCATAGCGTATAAGGCATTCCCCATAGTTTAGGTTGATAGACACCTGAAGGAATTACCAATGGAGTAAAGGTAAGTATGGTTGCCAAAAGCATTGCTGCGCAACACATCAACCAAAGGTTTTTTCTTGTTTTTGTTTGCATCATCTCATTTTATGTGTTAAAGTCTAGGAATGGTTAATCCACCATCTACCATAATGACTTGCCCAGTTGAGTACGGAAAATCGTTGCGTACCAAAGCTGCAACTGCTTTCCCCACATCTTCAGGATAGCCCCAACGCGGTGAAACACATAGCCCTTCTTGAATTAAACGGTCATACTTTTCCTTTACGCCAGCGGTCATGTCCGTATAGGTTACACCTGGACGCACCTCGTACACAGGAATCCCCTCTGCACCCAATCGAGTAGCAAATAGTTGTGTCACCATGCTCAATCCCGCCTTAGAAACGCAATATTCTCCGCGATTAATAGAAACTACCGTAGCGGAAATAGAAGATACATTGACAATGGCGGCAAAAAAATCAGGATGATTTTTTTTCATCTTAATCATCTCTTTTGCAGCAAGTTGAGAAAGAAAAAAAGCACTTTTCAAATTGGTGGTCATTACTTCGTCGTAACTTTCTTCCGTAGTTTCCAATAAATCCATACGTACTTTGGGCGCTATGCCAGCATTGTTGATAAGAACATTCAAATGACCAAAAGCGTTAATCACTTCGTGGATAATACGTTGTTGAATAGCAGTATCTGCTACGCTTCCCTGACAATAAAGGACTTTTGCACCTAATTTTCGCAAGTCATTAAGGGTATCTACAGATTGCTCTGCCCGAATTCCGTTAATAGCTAAATGCCAGCCTTCTTTTGCCAGTTGCGTCGCAATACCCAATCCTATACCGCGACTACCCCCTGTGATTAACGCCACTTTTTCCATGTCAAACTAAATCTTCTAGGTTTACCCATGCTCTTTTTGCCCAACTTTCTAAGCCTTTTTCCGCCAACTGTACGCCTTTTGCCCCCTCTAATAAGTTCCAAGGAAAAGGTTCATTCAATACGATATGGCGCAAAAATAATTCCCATTGGACTTTGAAAGCATTGTCCATAGGTTCTTGTTCAGGTACTTTACTCCAATCGGAAAAGAAATTAATGGGTTGTTGAATATCTGGATTCCATACGGGTTTTGGCGTATTGCCATAATGTTGGATATAGCATTCTCTTAAACCTGCCACCGCAGAGCCTTTTGTGCCATCCACTTGAACGGTTAGCAAGTCATCCCTTCTCACGCGAACTGTCCAAGAAGAATTGAAATGAGCAATTACGCCATTTTCCAGTTCAAAAGTAGCATAAGCAGCATCATCAGCGGTTGCTTTGTAAAGCTTTCCTTGCTCGTCAATGCGTTCGGGAATGTGTGTAGCACCTATGCAAGAAACAGCTTTTACTTTACCAAAAATTTGGTCGAGTACATATCGCCAATGGCAAAGCATATCTACAATAATACCTCCATCATCCTCTTTTCGATAGTTCCAAGAAGGGCGTTGCGCAGGAATGCTATGTCCTTCAAACACCCAATAGCCAAATTCACCACGCACAGAAAGAATATCGCCAAAAAAATCATTTTCGATGAGTCGCTTAATCTTTCGAAGTCCAGGCAGCCAGAGTTTATCTTGCACTACGCCATGTTTCACACCTGCTTTTTGTGCTAGATGGTATAAGTCTAAGGCTTCGGCAGAATTTGTACCAGAGGGTTTTTCACAATAAATATGTTTACCCAATTCAATTGCTCTTTTCACACTTGCATGGCGATGCCCTGTAATTTGAGCATCGAAATAAACACTGTTGTAGTCATCTGCTAGCGCTTCCTCCACGTTGGTGGTCATTTTGTCAATGCCTGTCATTTTGCAAAGTTGAGCTAACTTTTCTGTGCTTCTTCCCACTAAAATAGGGTCGGGCATAATGGTTTCGCTAGCACTAATTTTTACACCGCCTTGTTTGCGAATGGCATCTATGGAGCGCAACAAATGTTGGTTTGTTCCCATGCGCCCTGTAACGCCATTCATAATAATTCCGATCTTGTGTTGCATAGTTTTGCCTTCGTTGTGTTTAAGTCAAAGTTGTTTGTGCTTTGTAAACTGTTGTTTTGGAATTGATATTAGCTTCTAATGCTGTATAATCTTTATAAGCGGCAATAATTTCCGCTAAAAATTGATGTTGGTCTTTTGCCCAATGGATGTTAGAAAAAATTTCTACCTCATGAAAGCCATTGAATCCTGCTTGCTTCACCCAATGTTTAATTGTTTTTAGGTCAATACAACCTTCGCCCATTAAGCCCCTGTCGAGTAGCATATCGCTAGTAGGCACTTTCCAATCGCAGATGTGAAAGGCAAATAATTTATTCAATGCGCCACAACGCCGAATTTCTTGTTCTAAAGTATCGTCCCACCAAACATGATACACATCGAGGGCAACACCGACAAAGTCATTATTAATGGCTGCTGCCATATCATTGGCTTGCTTCAAAGTATTGATAGCGGAACGTGTATCCGCATACATAGGATGAAGTGGCTCAATGGCTAATTTCACCCCAACGGACTGCGCATGAGGCAAAATAGCTTCTATGCCTGCTTGGATTTGCTTTCTTGATTCGCCCAAATTGACACTAGGTTCTGCCCCACATACTAAGACAAGCATGGGCGCATCAACATCTACTGCTTCATCTAACATTTTTTTATTGTGGTCAACTGCTTTTTGACGATACTCACGACTGGAATGAGGGAAGAAGCCACCACGTACGTAAGATACTACCTTAATAGGATATTCCTTTATTAACTTGCCTGCCTCGACTGTGCCAATGCTTTGAACAGCATCCTGCCAAACACTAATGCCACCAACTTCTTGCCTGCAATAGTTGTCTAAAGACTCTTCTAACCGCCAAGGTTTGGTTGTAATGGTATGAATGCAGAGTTGTTTCACGTTTTAAAGTTGTTCGTTTTGATGCGTCAATAATAGAATAAAATTTTTATTTTTCCTATTTTAAAGCACTAAAAAATGTATAATAAGTTGATTTTTCCAATAATCGTTGTATGTAAAGGGCAAGTTCTCTAGCGTGATAATCGCCCCACATACAGGATTCCCCGTGTGCTACCGTATGATTTTCAGGAACATAGTCCCAACCATTAGGTTGATGATAGATAGTATGCAAAATCAAACCATGATGGTGCTCATCGGTACTTAGATAAGGGGTATCAAAAAGTGTGTTTACAACTGTTAATCCTGCTTGTAGATATTTTTTACTAGCATCATCATCGTTATCTTGTAAGTAAAGCCCCAATCTCAGTAAGCCTTGAGCCGCAATAGCAGCCGCTGAGCTATCCACAGGTTCGTATGGGTTGTAAGGGTCAGCGGATTGGTGTAGATAATCGCCAAGTAAATGCAATTTTGGTGCACCTGTGTCCCAGTAAGGAATACCATCCGTAGGCGTGTTTTCGATGTAAAAATCGCAGGTGGCTTTAGCAGCTTTTAGGTAAATAGCCTCTATCGCTTTTAAGTCGCCAAAATCAGCTAATTCACTATTTTCCAATGTTTTAAGATATTCTAATTGTTCTGCAAAGCCTGTAATTGCCCAAGCTAATCCTCGTGTCCAAGTCGAAAACCCAGAGTAGCCTTGCTGTGCATTAGGGCATCTGAAATTACCATCATTGGTATTAAAAATACTTTCGTGAGCCGTTCTGCCACGCACATCGTAATGGTCTCTACCCTCGCCGTAGTAAACAGAATATTGTGCAGTAGCGATACAATGTTGAATGGCACGATGCAAAAGGTTGGTTTTTACATCATTTTCTCCCCAAATGGCGAAGTCTAGTTCGTGGCTTAGCACCAGTGTACGCACGGTGCGAATGGTATCCACAAAAAGGGAATGCGGACCGTTGAAAGAATAAATGAAGCCACCATTTTTAATATTTGTCCAACGCTTGGCTTGCACTGCACCTGATAATTTAAGGGCAAGTTCATAAAAATGCTTTTCCCATTCGTTGTATGGAATTTTGCCTTCCTTCATCAATCGAAGTAAATTTCCATAGGTACTAACATTATTGAAACCGTGATCGTGAACGCCAAAATGTGCCACATGGGAAGCCATCTTTTCTACGGTTGCTTGACGAGCAGTAGTTAAAAATTCTTTTTCACCTGTGGCATCGAATTGTAATATCGCCGAACCGTACTGAAACCCCTGCGTCCATTCTGTCCAGCCTCGTGTGGTGTATTTGCCGTTTGCAGTGAAAACGGGTGCTCCATTTCTCGTATCATATTCTTTTTCTATCGCTTTTATTTTCTTTCCTGAAACTTCCCAAAAGCGATTGAGTTTCGATGTAAGGTCTTGAATGGTTAGTGCATGATTAATAAGCATAAGTGAAGGTCTTATCTTAGTTGGTGCTATTAATAATTGGGAGGCTTGGAACAACTTAAAAATAAAAGCAATACTTGTCTTTTTATTATAAGTATTTACTGGTATTTTTGAGGCATTCTATGTGACAAAAAATAATCCCTTTACAAAAGAAGGGATTATTACTTTACAGTAGAATTAATCAATAAAATCCATCTTTGCTTTCTAAAAATTTCAGTTTTTCGTTTTGCTTCCAATTTTATATTACTTCAAAGATATGGCTATTTTCTGTTCAAAGCTAGTACAAATACGGTTGCTTCTGGTATATTTGACGCATTTTTATATTTCTTCAACTGATTGTTGAACATTAAATCGTTTAGCATGCAGTTTAAATTCACTAGGAGTCATGCCCGTTTTATTTTTAAATAATTTGGTAAAGTGGGAAGGATCGCTAAAGGAAAGATGAAAGGCAATCTCTTGATTGGTCATTTCGGAAAAAAATAGTAATCGTTTAGCTTCCAATATAATACGGTCTTGGATTAGCTCAACAGCAGTGTAGCCACTTATTTTTTTGACAACGCGATTGAGTTGACTTGGTGAAATAAATAGCAACTTTGCATATTCTTGCACTTGATGTTTTTCTAAAAAATGTTGTTCTATCAACTGTTTGAACCGTTCTAACAGTTGTACATTAGCATCTATTTTAACTGGAAAGCTAGGCTTTAATTCGTTATAAATTAGGTGTATCTTCCAGAGAAACAAGTGTAAATGCGCCCACAAAAAGAGATTAGGGGATTGATTGATGTAATCTGTAATCAAGTTGTCCAGCCAATTCTCAATATAACTGGCGACTGGTGGTTCAAGGTTTATGATAGGATAGCTATTGGTCAAACTATAAAAAGAAAAACTGGATAGTTTTTGTTGATGTTGTGCGAAATAGTCATAAAATGCAGCAGAAAAGGCAATGATATAGCCTTTTGTTTTTGGGCAAGCCTTTATCAAATGTACACTACCTGGTGTAATGATATGCACTGTGTTGTTGTGGATGGGATAGGGCGTAAAGTCAATTTCATGTGTACCTGCCCCCTCCATAAAAATACAAACTTCGTAGAAATTATGAGCATGGGGAATACTTGTTTTTTCGGGAAAATGAGGTATGCGTAATATAGGCACATCGTTGGTCTTTAGCTGATATAGCTTGAAGCCAGAGTGTTCTACATCGTGTTCGGAAAAGTTATACCTAGCAATTTCGTGTTGTACCATGACTAATACTCCAAATCTTGTTTTAAAAACAAACGTTTGTTTAAAAAGTTTCTTTTGATTTAACGCAAAAAAATTACCTTTACATGATTAACAAAACGAAAAAATAAAAAATCTATGCTTTTACAAGCTTTAGCTATTGCTGGAAGCCTCTACGTTGCTGTACTGATTTTTCTAGCTTATCGTGCACGCTCCCAAGAACAGAGTTCCAAAACTTACTTTATGGCAGATTCTAACTTAGGTGCGCTCCTAGGGTTTTTTACTTTTGCTGCAACCTTATTCAGCACCTTTACCTTACTAGGAATGCCCGATTTTTTTAGAACGCATGGCGTAGGCGCGTGGATATTTTTGGCGGTTTCTGATGCTGTCATGGTGTTTGGTATTATTTGGATAGGCTACTATTTTAAGAAGAAGGTCAATCAATTTAATTATTACGGGATGTCTGGCTTTATTAGTCAGCAGTATGGCAAATCATGGGCAGGGTATATTGCCTTTTTTGGTGCTTTTATTTTCTTAACGCCTTATGTTGCCATACAAATTAGGGGCGTTGCCATTTTTTTGAATGCTGCCTTTCCTAACGTATTGCCAATATGGATTTGGGCAAGTATGATTGTGCTAGTCATGTTGGTGTATAGCGAAGTTGGAGGGCTAAAAGCCATCATTTATAGTGATACTATGCAAGGGATTCTGCTCTTTGTCGTCATCTGGTTGATTGGCATTGGTTGTTTACAACAGGTGGGTGGACTGACTGCTATGTTTGAGCAAGTTGAAACTAAAAATCCTGCATTATTATCTGTTCCTGGTCCAAAAGGGTTATTTACTTTACAATTTTTGTTGAGTTCAACAGTTGCCATCGTATTACTACCATTTACTCAACCACAAATTTCTACACGCATTGCCATTATGCGTGATACAAAAGCTTTATATCGCATGGCAGTAGGGCTAGGTTTTTTTGCTATATTGATTATTTTGCCTACTGTTTTTTTAGGAATGTATGGAGCTATTCTTTATTCCGACGCTTCCACCGCTGATTTTCTAGGTAATACACTCGTTAACGATCAGGCTTTAATATTGACTGCTTTAGTAATGATTGGTTTAATTGCAGCCGCCATTTCTACTTCTGATTCTCAGATTTTTGCATTAGGGGGTGAGATTCGTTCCTTGCTCAAGGGAGAAGACCGCAAAATGATGCTGATTTCAAAAATATGTATTTTCTTTTTTGCTTTAGTTGCTCTAGTTTTTGCCATTCTTAGCAATGACCAGCTAGTTTTGTTAGCGCGCACTAGCTTTGCTGGGACATCGCTTATGGCACCTATGATTTTTAGTGCCATTTTTGTTTCATCAGTTTCCAAAATGCTTTGGCTTCCTATAAGTACTTTATTGGCGTTACTTCTCTTTATTGCTAGTCAATTTGGTTGGCTATCTGATATATGGTTTTCTATTCGATTGGACTTACTGCTCTTAGGAATATTAACGTTAGCGGCTTTAGTTGGTAAGTTTGTCATAAAATAAAAAAAGCCACAACCATTAGGGCGTGGCCTAATATTACACTAAAATCATTACTAAGAAATAGTATTTTCTTTTATGTACAAACCAGTAGTTGACTATTGGTTTACAATTTCAAATTTCTGATTCATCACTTTTCCATCTGTTGTGTAAGCTCTCAAGAAATAAAATCCATTATTCCAATTACTCACTTGCAATTGTGGCTGTGTCGTGCCATCATAAATTTTTTGACCTGTAATTGTAAATACTTCAAAACGGTCAAGATTATTTAAGTTGATGTTTAGTACATCTCTCACTGGATTTGGAAATACACTCAACTCATTGTTTGCAGCAACCTCTGCCACTACTGCATTATCTTCCTCATTGTTCAATGCTAGTTTTACAGAATAACTATCTGTACCTAGCTGCATTTCATATCCTTGACCATTAGTTGCTGTGGCGACAATACTCAAAGGTGTAATTACTTCATCTCTAAGACGAATCAAGTCAATATCTGCCACGACAATTCCAGAAAATCTAGCTACTACACCATGACCGCTTACTGTTTTTCTGTTTGTTCGAGTGATACCAATATCTACTCTACCTGTAATGTTTTCTCTAGTAAGACTTAATGTAGGAGAAGCATAGCTAAACCAACTGTCATCTTCAAAAGTAACTTTTACAGAACCTTCAAGGAAAAGGCTAGGGGAATAGTTGATTTCAAATGATAAACCGTAAATATCTGTTGCAGGGAAAAATTCATTACCCAAAATAATAGGTATTTCGAGGATAGCACCAGGTCCAACCAAAGGAATAGTGTCTGGTTTGCCATAGTAAATTGGTAGTGGGCTGGTTGGTGGAATACCAACGGGTGTTATCTTATGTGTTCTACTAAAGTTAGTGACGATCGCAGCGGTATCTCTACTACTAACTACACCATCGCCATTAGCATCTGCGTGTTTTACTCCTTTTCCTGCATTCCATTCTGCTCCTGCTTTGCCCAACCAAACATTAGTTGAGCCATTTCTGGCAGTGCCTACTTCTCCAATATAACTTCCTAATGCAAGTAAATCTTGAGTATTTACTATACCATCATTGTTGATATCCCCTTCCCAAATGCAATTACTGGAAATACATTTTTCATCGTCTGAAAGCACTACATCCAATATTTGTACACTTATTTTTATGGTTCTGCAAGAAGTAGCAGAAATACAGTATTGTACTTCAAATTCATCAATACCTGTTGTATTTGCTTCTGGTGTGTAGAGTAACACTTTGTCGCCGATTACTAACTGTCCCAAGACCTCTTGGTCAATCGTTCTGTGAAAGGAAACCTTACCTAAACGACCTTGAGTAACTATTTTAAACTCTTGATAATCAACAGGTACAGCATACTGCATGACCAAGGGACTATTTTTAGCCACAGTAAGTTCATATCTCGAAGATGCTGGGTTGAAATTGTTTACATACACATATGCAGTAGCTACTTCTGTCGTTCCATTAACGTAAGTAACTTCATAGGTGAATTTATCAACGCTAAATTCATTCACTGTAGTAAAATTTCTACGAGGAACGTAGTTTACTAAACCTCCTTCTAATAAAGTAGCTGTACCGAATTTCGGTTTTTGTAGCAATGTTATTGCTGTAACTTCTTCATTAGCATCATTAGCCAATATATCAAACTCAACTGGTTTATTCACTGGAGTAAATAAGTAATCATCTTGTGCATATAAATTTGGCTTTTTTCCATCAAGAATGGTTACATGTACTAATTTTGTAGCATCGCTAGTCAAAGATTTATAAACGAATATATCATTTCCTACTTCAGTGCCATAGGGAACATATTTTACTACGTCTTGGCTATCGTCCACCCAACCTTTTTCGGGTTCTTGGTCTAAAATAAATCCGTCTAAAGGCAATAAAATAACCTGACTTTCGTGACGTGTCGTAAAAATGCTGAGTGTGTCATTCGCTGCAATGGCATCAGGTTGTACCGTAACACTCACAGTCGCTACATCACAAACACCGATTTCATTACACACTAAATAACTCAAATTGGCAATTCCTTTGAACCCATTAGCTGGATAAAAAGTGATATTACCCTCTACGTCAATCGTTACTTCTTGTGCTTTGTTAGCTACAAGTATTTCCTTGATGGAAAGTGTTCCATTAGTTTGACTATCATTATCTAAGATATTAATGGTTACTGGCTGATTAACATTGGTGTATGCGTAATCATTTTCAGCAAAAACTTGGGAACGCAGTACGTTGATGATAAGCGTTCTTTTGGTGGAAGTTGCTGGTGGTCTCCAGAAAGTAACTTCCACAGTATCTTTTCCGATAAAGTTATGTTTAGGCGTATAA
Source organism: uncultured Saprospiraceae bacterium (assembly GCA_937944245.1). GTDB lineage: Bacteria > Bacteroidota > Bacteroidia > Chitinophagales > Saprospiraceae > JAAUTG01. The sequence continues at coordinate 11,987 of CALDYY010000012.1, forward strand.
ATTAATGTGTTGAAACCAACGATTCCTTGTACCCCCCCTGTTTCTTGCCAAATAGCTGTACCATTGGACGGTGTTTTAGTAATACTTGGTGGTAACACTAAAGAGTTGATGAACTCTTCAGATGATTCGCCTTGATAAATCTCTGATAGAGATGTAACCTGTGCCATCCCCACGATAGGAATGCTCAAAAGCAGCGTTAGTAAAAAAAATTTAATGTGTTCAGATATATTCATGGTAAAACGTGGATTTTAAATCATTGAAACAGGAACTACTACCGTTCACCGTCAAAGATATACATTTTTCATCTGATACGCAAAATTCTAAGCTTTGTTTAACGTTTTGAAATAATTTTCTTTGTATTGCAACAACAATTCTTAATATAACTTTACAAACGCTACATTTAAGCCGATTGTTTTAGCGTAGCTTTGATGGTGTGAAAGAGTTTACATTATAACTTATTTAAAAATTTTTATCACTTAATGAGGGCTTTATTTCAAGTGAAGCCCCTACGCTAAGAGCAAAGGACAAAAAAAGTAGGCTAAATAACTAAGCCTACGGAAGTCAGAACTGAAGGCAGCTCTAAACTTGGGTTTATAAAATTTTGATTATCAATATTTAAAAATTTAAACATACTCGTAATGAAAATTAGTATCCCATGAAAGAAACAAAAATATATAAACTATTGGCTTGCTTTGATAAATACGAGATTAATAAATGCCGTAAGTTACTAAAATCGCCCTATTTTAATAGTGACGAAACGCTTGTTGTGTTTTTTGATTTGCTTGTCGAGGATATTCATACCAATAAGTCGAAAAAACTGGAGAAAACATTTATTTGGCAGCACTTGAACTCCGACAAGCCATTCAACGATACTCGATTCAGAAAATACAGCTCCGATTTGCTGAAATTGGTGATGCAGTATCTAGCACAATCATCTTTTGAAAACAATACACTTGAAAAACTAGCTGCTTTAGCAAAGACAGCTAAAGACAAGAAAATAAGGGTATTATACGATACACTCATTCACAAAATGGAAGAGGTGTTAGAGAAAAAGGATAAAGAATCGGCAGAGTATTTTCAATTTATTTATCAAATTGAAGAGCATAAATTTGACTTGGATTACGATGAAATTAATAGAAACATTGAGCCTACTTACGAAAAAATATCCTATCAATTAGATCAGTTTTATCTTGCCTCTAAGCTCTTGCTCTATTTAAAAGCTACATCTTGGAAAAATTTGGTCAGCGGAAAATATGATTTTAATCTTGCTTTCATAGATGAAATTATTGCAGCCCTTAAAAATCCTAGCTTCTACGAACAGGCTTCCATGTTGGTAAAGATGTATTTTCACGCTGCTCAAATTACGAGAGAAAAAGATAGTTTCGAGAATTACAAGACACTGAAGGAATTACTATTAACATACAACGAACTTATCAGTGCTAGAGAGGCTTACTATTTTTATCAATACATTTTAAACTATTGCACCATCAATCTAAATCAAGGGAAGCCAGCTTTTGCGGAAGAATTATTCAGCGTTTATGTAGATATGATACAAACGAATTATATTTTGGATGAGGGAGTGATTTCGCCTTACAACTTTAAAAATATTGTGACGCTAAGCGCAAGACTTGAAAAATATGACTGGGCAGAAAAGTTTGTCCATAACTATGTTAAATATTTACCAGCAGAGACGGCAGACAATGCAAAAACATTCAATTTAGCTACTCTTTATTACTATAAAAAAGACTATGGGCGAGTAATTGAATTGCTTAGAGATGTTGAATATGAGGATATTACCTACAACTTAGGTGCAAAGAACTTGCTGATTTATGTTTATTATGAAACAGATGAAGTTGATGCACTTTATCCTTTGTTGGATAGTTTTAGGGTATATTTAGATAGAAAAAAAGAAATACCTGACCAACGTAAAAACAACTTCAAAAACCTCATTCGATTTGTTAAGAAGTTACTCAAAACCATTCCGGGCGATAAAAAAGCACTGGAAAAATTAAAAGAAGAATTAGTGGCTACGCCTAATGTGGACAAACGGTGGCTAATGGAAAAAATCGAAGAGCTTAGAGGCTAAGGCATAGTTTAATATGGAAGAAGTCAGTAGGGATGTAGTTCTAGGTTATCCCTATTGACTTCTTATATTTTAGCTTCCTTTTTTGTTTGCCTTCTTCCCTTTTTGTGGCGTTTCGGTAGATGTTTTTCCTGAGTCGCTGGCACTTATGGCAAGCATGTTAGCAAACAATCGGAAGGCACCTGGCACACCTGCTGGCAACTGCCTAAACCATGCGTAGCCTGTGTAAATGAAGTAGCCTTCTCCATATTTAGCCACTAAAAGCCCACCATCCTTTGGCGTTTCGCTTGGGTCATTACTGGATAAAATGGCTGTATAAGCGCTATCCCACTTACTGGCGAAATAAAGACCACGCTCTTGTTGCCAACCTTCAAAATCTTTCGCTGTAATTTTATTGGGAAAATTCAATATCGGATGCTCTGGTGCTAAAAATCGAATCTCGGCTTCTTCAACAGTTACGCGGTCGCGAGAAATAGTAAACGGATAAGGTCCGATTTTATCAGGAGCAATTTTCAAGCCCCCATTAGTATTGTATTGGACAACTATTGTACCACCTTGATTTACATATTCCATGAATATGGCTTGATGGAATTTAATGCGGTCATTAGTATTGTAAGCGCGCACGCCAATAACAAGCGCATCAAAATTTTGGAGATTGACAAGGGAAATATCTTTGTCTTCCAATAATGTTACATTGTAACCTACCTGCGCTAAGCTATTGGGTACTTCATCGCCAGCCCCCATAAAATAGGCAATGTTGTTGCCTGCTTTTTTGATGTCCACCTTTACTACCTTAGCCTTTGCTTTTCGGAGTACTGTTTGGGCAGGAATGTGATCATAATTAATGAAAACAACTTCTCTATCATAAGTTTTACCTGCTAAACTCACTTTAGGCATCACAAAACCTTCAGCAGCATTAGGTGGTGGTGTAAGCGAAAAAATGGCTTTAAATTCTTGTTCTTTTAGTGGTAAATCGAAATTGATACTTTCTGGTTCAACTTTCCAGTTGTTGGGAACGTCTAGCTGGACTATACCTTGCAGATTAGCTTTACCTGCACGTACGACAACTTCTACTTCCTGACTTTCATTATCAGAGAAAACATATACTTTTTGTGCAAGATTAGCAAAAACTGGTGGCGTTATTTCAAATGGGCGATATACCTCGCCATTGACGGGGTCGTTGCGTTTGAATACTATGTTTTTAGTATAAACTAATGGAACGCCTTCAATTTCAACATTGAACTGCACCTGAAATGTTCTTGGCGTTTCAGGGCTGCTGCGCAACAGTTGATTATCTACTTTGTACATTCCCAATTCCCATTCCTCGTTTAGCCAGTAAGGATTGGTGTAGGCTATATCTTTAGGTAAAGTCAATTTTTGATTGAAGCTATTTGCTTTGTTTCGCTCTAATGCAATATTGAGCATCGTATCCTTTCCCGTTGGAAGAAAAGTCAATGACTTCAATACTACATTACTACCTGCACGCTGAATAGCTTCTATATTTATTTGTACTTCGTCTCCCGGCGTTGCAGAAAAGTCGTTGGCAACCGCTTCCAGATACATTCCATGAACGGCTGCTAGAATTTCCTCCAGTTCTTTTATTTTAACTTGCTTCCAGTAGGAATCTGGCAAGGTTTGCATCATTTTGTAAGCCAATAGTAGAAAAGGGGTACTGTTGGCAGGTGTATTAAAGTTAAATTCCTGCAAAATTACCTTTAGAATTTCACCAATTGGCGCACCGCCATCTAAGCGTGTCCAAGTCGTGTTGATGCCATGAAAAATATTATTTTGCTCAACAGCATCTCCTTTTACCAATTCTAAGTAGTCTAAACTTTCCCCTCTTGCTGCCGTTGAGCCAAATCCTTGACTTTTGTGCATTGTTCTGCTAGCAGCAGCAATTTCAGTATTAGATTTTCCTTTTAAAGGATAATAAACACCAACATCGTTGCTACTCAAGCTAGATTTATCTGCTTTTTCAAATGCTTCCCTGCTACCATAAAAAAACCATGAAGTATTGAAAAACATGCGTTTGGGTTGCCAAAGCTGGGTATATTTTAATTGTTCGGGAAAAGCACTAGGCTTATTGGATAAATCAAAGGCTTCCATTGCCAACATTGATGCCGCTGTATGATGTCCATGTGTAGTGCCAGGTGTGCGATGGTCAAATCGGTTGATGATAACATCAGGTTGAAACTGGCGAATGACCCAAATCATGTCGCTTAGGACTTGTTCTTTATCCCAAATTTGAAAAGTTTCATCGGGTTGTTTGGAGAATCCAAAATCATTTGCCCTAGAAAAAAACTGTTTACCGCCATCTATTTTCCTTGCTTCCAAAAGTTCATAGTTTCGGATAAGCCCAAGTAGCTCTCTGATTTCCGTACCAATTAAATTTTGTCCGCCATCGCCACGTGTGAGGGAAAGATAAGCAGTATTAGCTTTGACTTCATTTGCCAAATAAGCAATTAATGCTGTGTTTTCATCATCGGGATGCGCTGCCACATAAAGTGCTGACCCTAAGAAATTTAGTTTTTCAATAGCTTCGTAAATTTCGGCGGCAGTCCATTTTTTGGGACTTTGTGCTTGTGCTGTAACGACTACAAAAATAAATAGACAAAGTACAATTCGCTTCATTAGATGAATATATTTGATGATAAGACAAAACATATGTCCTCCAAAGGTGAAAGAAAGGCTGAATTGGACAAACAAAAGATGGCTCTTTTTTGAAGAGCTACTTTATGTAAGGCAAAATTATAGGAAATTATTTAAATTAGGAAGTTGGGAAAAACACAAAAGCGCACCATGCAGCAATTTTCTGCATACGATGTGCTTTTGTGTTTAAAACTACATTGGATTACTTCACAATATCCAAAAGTTCTACATCGAAAATAAGTGCTGAATTAGGTTTAATCATTGGTCCTGCACTGCGACTGCCATAGGCTAAATTAGCAGGGATGAATAATCGCCATTTTGAACCTTTTGGCATAAGTTGTAATGCTTCCACCCAACCTTGAATCACTTGCGTAACGCCAAATGTGGCAGGTTCTCCTCTTTGAATGGAGCTATCGAACACTGTGCCGTCAATAAGTGTACCATGATAATGTACCGTTACACGGTCGTTTGCGGTAGGCACTTGACCGTCTCCTGCTTGCAAAATTTTGTATTGCAAACCGCTTTCCAATACCACAACGCCTTCTTTTGTTGCGTTTTCTACTAAAAATTGCTTTCCTGCTTCTAAATTCATGTTCATTTCTTTTTCTCTTTTGCCGCTAATGTAGGCATTTACCATTTGATTAGCTGCTTCAAGCGTAATTTTAGTATTATCTTTCATAGCTTCTTGCAGACCAGACATAAGCAGATTTAAGTCCACTTCTGATAGCCCCTGCTGCTTTAGATTATTTGCAAATAATACGCCAACGCTGTAACTCACAGAATCCATTTTAGAAAAATTCTTTTGAGCTAACACTTCTTGATTTCCCAACATAGTGAATAGTGTAGTGATGAATAATGAGAAAGATAGTTTTGTTGTCATATAGTTTAGTTGATATTGATTTGACGTTTTTTTTTAGTAAAGTCATTCTGTAATGAAATTATTTTGTCTCCCCCCAGCGATAAGTTTGTAAATCAAAACCTGCTAAGTCAAGTACCCTATCCACTACGGTAGCGGCTAGCGCTTCAAATGTAGTAGGGCGACTATAAAAAGAAGGGCTAGCCGCACAAATAATGCCTCCTGCTTCGGTGATAGTTTTCATGTTATTCAAGTGAATTAAACTATAAGGCGTATCTCTCGGAACGAGTATTAAACGTCGGCGCTCCTTTAATATTACATCAGCGGCACGGGTCGTTAAATCGTTAGAAACGCCTGTAGTAATTCGCCCTAAAATCCCCATAGAGCAAGGGCATATAATCATGGTTTCATACTTGGCTGACCCTGAAGCAAACGGTGCAAAAAAATCCATTTTATGGTAATAATCAAATGGATATTGGTCGTAATTTTTATTGCCTAACTCGTACTCCCAGTTGGCTTCAGCGTTGTTACTCATTACTACACCAACAGCTTGCCATTGTTCTTTTAATTCCACCAAACGGTCAAACAACACTTTTGCATATATCGAACCGCTTGAGCCACCTAATGCCACTACTACTTTTTTTTTCATTCTTTACTGATTTCATCTTTTTTGCCAGAAATAGTCTCACAACTATATCAATGCTGTTAAAACTTGTTAACAAAACCAACTTTCTAGCTCATCAAATCGTATAAATGAATGTTTAGGGTAATTGTTGAAAAAATTAAACATAAAAGCAATGAAAAAGAATTTGTTCCTGTTGTTCGCATTAATATTAAGTGGATTATTTATCAGTGCTATAGTTGCTCCAAAAGAAGCGACTGAAACCATCAAATGGTACACTTGGGAAGAGGCGATAGCCATGTATAAAAAAGAACCGAAGAAAATATTTATTGACGTTTACACCGATTGGTGTCATTGGTGTAAAGTGATGGACAAAAGCACTTTCCCTGATGCAGAGGTGGCAAGCTACATGAACAAATATTTTTACGCAGTAAAATTAAATGCGGAACAACGAGAGGACATTCAATTCGACAATCACACTTTTAAATATATTGCGCAAGGTAGTCGAGGGGTGCATGAACTAGCGCATGCTTTGCTTGACGGAAAATTGGGCTATCCTTCCTTTGTTTATTTAGATGAGCAATTGTCGCGCATCACCATATCACCAGGTTACAAAAAGCCTGAAGATATGATAAAAGAGTTAAAATTCATTGGTGAAAACATTTTTTTGACGAGCACTTGGGAAAATTATCTTCAGAATAAGACTAAAAAATAGTTCTAATTATTTGTACTTTCGTTATATTATTGTCAAAACAAACACTTTAAAACTATGAGATTGGCTCAGTATCAAAATCGAAAATTATTATTCTTTGCAGCATTAGCAATATTAGCAACTTCTTGTGTGAGTAAAAAGGACTTCCTTTCTATGGAAGCACAACGCAACAGCGTACAAGAACAGTTGGAGCGCACCATTGCCCTCTTGCAGGATTGTAACGAAAAATCGTCGGGCTTAACGAACCAACTAGAGCAGTCCAGAGTGCGCATTGGGGCAAAGGATGCACAGTTGATTGAGAAAGATGCACAAATCAAACGACTTTCTGATGAATTAGAATTTCAGAAAGTAAACAACACGCAACTATTGGAGCGTTTATCAGACCTTTCTGTTATTAGTAAAACAGGTGCAGAAAGTATCAAGCGTTCTTTAGAATCTATTGATAGACAGAATACTTATATCCGAGATTTGAATACCTCTATTCAACGCAAGGATTCTGTCAATTTAGCGTTAGTATCCAACTTAAAGCGTTCTTTAGCTAACATCAATGATGAGGATATTGAGATTGAAGTGAAAAAGGGTGTAGTTTATGTTTCTATTTCTGACAAATTGTTGTTCCAGTCGGGAAGTTCAACCATCAATGCACGTGCTAAAGAAGTGCTAGGTAAGGTGGCTTCTGTGGTGAATGACCATAGAGAGTTGGATATTTTAGTGGAAGGACATACCGACAATGTGCCTATTTCCAACGCTTGTATGAAAGATAACTGGGATTTGAGTGTGAAACGTGCCACTGAAGTAGTGCGTGTGTTGCAACAAGATTTCAAAGTGGCACCAGCAAGAATGACTGCAGGTGGTCGCTCGGAATATATTCCCAAAGCCAGTAATAACAGTGCCACAGGTAAAAGTGCCAACAGAAGAACAGAAATTATCCTAACGCCTAAGTTGGATGAATTTTTCAAATTGCTAGAATCGCCTGTAAGCGAAAAATAGCTATTTCCAAGTGCTTTGCATGATAGGATTTTCATGCAAAGCACTTCGTCATGCTTCCTACTTAAACAGAAAGATTAAACGCTATTTTTCTTTACTAATTTAACTTTCAATTAACGTTGAGTTAACAAAATCCCTAGCTAAATTAACGATACATTAAGTTATTGGTAGCCCTATCTGTGAGTTTATTGAATGAATTAGTTTTACATTTGGATTAATTTTTTCAATAAAAACAAACTCTCTAATGCGCACTTTCACTACATTTTTTTTGCGTGCATGGATGTTCGGTTTTCTGTTTTTGAGTATAGCTATTTTAGCAAATGCTCAAACTGGAACATCACCCGTAACTGTTAGCGGACGCATCACTGACGCGTCTAACAATGAGCCGCTTATCGGCGCTACCGTTATTGTAAAAGGGACAACTCAAGGTACAGTAACTGACTTTGAGGGAAATTATTCGCTTCAATTCGATGTAGAAAACCCTGTTTTAGTTTTTTCATTTGTTGGTTACACTAATTTAGAATTGCCTGTTGCTGGTCAAAGCATCGTTAATGCTGCACTTCAAGCAGATAACTTGTTGCTTTCGCAAGTGGTTGTCATTGGGTATGGTCAGCAGCAAAAGAAAGATTTGACAACGGCTGTGGCTACTTTGACCGCAACTGATATTCGCGACCAACCTGTCAATAGTTTTGACCAAGCTTTGATTGGTAAACTTGCAGGCGTACAAGTGCAACAAACTTCTGGCTCACCCGGTGCAGGAGTGTCTGTTCGTGTGCGTGGAGTGGGTTCTATCACTGCTGGTAACGACCCATTGTATGTTATTGATGGTGTTCCTATCTCTAACGACAACACTCGTGCGACTGGTCAACGACCAGGTAACCAGTATGCTGATAATCCAATTAACGTTCTAGCTACATTAAACCCTGCTGATATTGAATCTATTCAAGTGTTGAAAGATGCTTCTGCCGCTGCCATTTATGGTTCTCGTGGTTCTAATGGCGTAGTATTGATTACGACTAAGAAGGGAACTTCTGGTAAGCCAACGATTGCCTACAATGCCTACTATGGTATTCAAGAAACCAATACTCGTATTGATATGTTGGACGCTTACGAGTGGTCGCTCATCAATTTTGAAGGTAGAAATAATGCATATAGAGACCGTTTTCCAAACGGAAAAGATAGCGATGATAATGCTACGCGTGCACAAAATGTGCGCAATCAACCCGCAGTGTTAATTCCGCCACAAGTAGCCCCTTACTTGACAGGCACACCAGGGTTAACTAACACCGATTGGCAAGACGCTATTTACAGAACAGCACCTATACAAAACCATACCGTTTCCATTGCCGGTGGTAACAGTAATATTCGTTACTACGCTTCGGGAGAGTACATGGATCAAGAAGGCATCATCATTAGTTCAGGTTTCAAACGCTACGGCGGTCGCTTCAATTTGGACATCAATTCTGGCAAATTAAAAGTTGGCTTAAACATTAACCCATCTTTAGTAAAGCATGATATTGTCAATTCAGAAGGTCCTTGGTTTGATGAAAGTGTTGTAGGTTTGGCATTGAGCATCTCGCCTATTTGGCCCGTTTATAACGAAGACGGCACTTACAACTTTGGTGCAAATGCTTGGGGTTTTGCAATGACTAACTTCTTGAATCCAGTCGCTTTAGCGAATGAAGTACAAGACAATTTAGACCACCTGCGCTTATTGGGTAATGCTTATGCAGAATATAGCATTTTGAAAAACTTGAGCTATCGTTTGTCCTTTGGTACAGACATTAACAACTTCCGTCGCGATTACTACCGTCCTTCCATCGTAGAAGCAGTAGGTATCAAAGGTCGTTCCGTGCCAGTTGGTTCTTCCCGTACTCGCTTCACTAACAACTGGTTAGTAGAAAATACATTGAATTATAACACCTCTTTTGGCAGAAGTAATATTTCTGCCGTAGCAGGATTTTCTGCACAGCAAGAGCAATTTAACGGTACAGAAGTAGAGGCAAATAATTTCCCTAACGATTTAGTAAGAACACTAAACGCTGGACAAGTAACTAGAGGTATATCTTTTGAAGAGGCTTGGTCGCTACTTTCTGCACTAGGTCGCGTTCAGTATAACTATGCCGATAAATACTACGTTTCAGCGGCTGTTCGTGCAGACGGTTCTTCTCGTTTTGGTGCAAACAATAAATGGGGCTACTTTCCATCGGCTTCTGCTGGCTGGCGTATATCTGGTGAGCCATTCATGGCTAACGTAAAGGCTATCAGTAATTTAAAACTTCGCCTAAGCTATGGAGTTACAGGTAATTTCCAAATTCCTAACTACGGTTCTATCGGGTTGCTTGGTTTTGATGATTATGTGTTGGGAGGTAATCTTATCACCAGTGGTGTAGCTCCTATTACACCTTCTAACCCGAACCTAAGTTGGGAAAGAACGAACAGTGTAAACTTAGGTCTTGACTTTGGTTTCTTCAATGATGCTGTTTACCTAGAGTTGGACGCTTACAATGCCCGTACTACGGATTTGTTGCTGAATGTTCCAGTACCAATGACTTCTGGTTTTACAACAGAATTGCGCAACATCGGTGAGGTAGAAAACAAAGGTATTGAGGCGACGCTAACCGTACAAAAACGCTACAATAAATTCAGTTGGGCATTAAGTAGTAACTTTGCTGCTAACAGAAACGAAGTAATTAGTCTTGCAGAGGGTGTTCCTCAAATTGTTGTGCCAGGTGGTGTAGGTACTGCACTTTGGATTACCAAACCAGGCGAGCCAATCGGTTCTTACTTCAATCCAGTGTATGATGGAGTATTCAATAATCAAGCAGAAATTGATGCGGTACCAAGTTTGGCAAATGCTCGACCCGGCGACTTCCGCTTCTTGGATTTGAACGGAGATGGTGAAATTAACTTCGCGGAAGACCGTAAAATTCAAGGAAGCTACTTCCCTGATTATACTTACGGAGCAACGCTAAATTTGACTTACCTCAATTTTGATTTCAGTGCAGCGCTACAAGGTGCGCAAGGACAAAAAATTCTGAACTTAATGCGCCGCTACATCTATAACATCGAAGGAAACATGAATTTAATGCGTGGTTCACTAGATCGTTGGATTTCCGAATCGCAGCCTGGTAATGGTCAAACTAACCGTGCTAACCGTTTAGCAACAGGTTCAAATGGTCAAACATCTAATTGGCATTTGGAGGATGGTTCTTTCACGCGCATTCGCAATATCACTTTGGGTTATACTTTACCTAAGGCTGTATTGGAAAGTGCACGCATCAACAATTTGCGCGTTTATTTTGCCGTGCAAAACCCATTCACATTTACGAATTACTTGGGCTATAACCCCGAAGTGAATAGCCGTCCTGATAACGCATTAACTCCTGGTGAGGATTATGCGACTTATCCATTGGCGCGCACTTACACTTTTGGTTTGAATTTGTCTTTCTAAACAATGCTTAATTTTAAATTTTAAGAACAATGAAAAAAATATTCATTTTAACCATCATAATCGCTGCGTTGAGTGCTTGTCAAGATAATTTTTTGGAATTGACACCCGTCTCTCAACCCAACGAAAAGGATTTTTATAAAACCGCTAACGACATCTTAAATGGGGTGAATGCGGCTTACGCTTCTCTACAAAGTGGAAACTTGTACGGTGGTCGCGATTTGCAAGACCTTACCGAGTATCGAGGCGACAACGTTTTTGACAATGACCCCTCTGCAAGTGCGGGCTTGCGCTTCAATATTGACCGTTTCATTGCGGGTTCTGATAATGCCGTAATTGAAAATGTTTGGCGACGTTTGTATGCTACTATTTACCGTACTAATATTGTGTTGGACAATGTGGACAACATTACCATGAATGACCAACTCCGCAATCGCTACAAAGGCGAAGTGCGCTTCGTTCGTGCATTATGCTACTTTCATTTGGTACAACTTTGGGGACCAGTACCTTTGGTGCTAAAAGCCGAATCCACAGAGGAATCACGAAAAAACGTTCGCAATCCAGTTAATGAAGTCTATGCAGCTATTGAAGCGGATTTACAATTTGCCGCTGCTAATTTACCTAATACTTACCCTGCTGCTGAAGTAGGGCGAGTAACAACTGGTGCAGCTAAAACTTTGCTTGGGAAAGTCTATTTAACACAGAAAAAATATGCAGAAACAGTAAGTGTATTGCGTGAAGTAGTGGCTTCAGGTGATTTTGCTATATTGCCAACTGTGGCTGAGGTATTCAATCCTAAGAATAAATATAACAAAGAAATCGTTTTTGCTGTGCGCTTTTCAACGGTTGTACCAACAGAAGGACATGGTTTGTTCTTTACTTCTCAAATTGGCGATTTCATTGAAGCTTCTTTCCGAAGCCTTTATAGCGATAGCGATGCACGCAAAGAAATGATTGAATTGAGAAAACCAACAGGTACACAAAACCAAACGCCGGTCAAATATTTGGAAGAGCTTTCTGCTGCCAACAACGTAGGTACAGACTTTCCAGTGTTGCGCTATGCAGACGTACTGTTGATGTTGGCGGAAGCATTGAATGAGCAAGGTTATCAAGCGGCAGGTGATGCGTTTACACATCTAAACACTGTACGCACACGCGCTGGTTTGCCTGCTTATACTGCTTCGGATTTGAGTACGCAAGCTGCTTTCAGAGAAGCTGTATTGCTGGAAAGAAGATTGGAATTGCCACTAGAACTGCACCGCTGGTACGACTTGTTGCGCACAGGCACTGCTATTGATGCCTTGAAGGCAGTTAACATTACAATTCAGCCGTTCCAGTTGCTTTTCCCTATTCCAAATTCACAAGTTCAAATTTATAATAACCCAACTGGTTTCCCACAAAATCAAGGGTACTAATCTATTATAGTTTGCTATCCAAACCATTGGACACCGAACAAAAGGTGTCCAATGGTTTTTCCTCTTTTTAAGTATTAGAGCTTGTTTAAAAATTTTCTTTAAGTGAAAATCAATAGTTTGTGGTTCTGACAATAGGAAGGCGAGGGAATTTAGCGGGCTAAATGACTAAGCCTTACTGAAGTCAGGTTCATAAAATATTGGTTTTCAGTAATT
>CALDYY010000013.1 GCA_937944245.1 uncultured Saprospiraceae bacterium
TTAATACTAGAAGAAGTATTAATGTTGTCAACTAGTTCATTAATGATTACTTCATCAGTTTCTGATGTAGATAAAGAAAAAGCATAAACTATCTTATTGATAAGATAATCTTTAGCCAATGGTTCAATTTCGCTAGAAGGATAATCGGAAGTGGATTCTAGCATTCCTACCCTTGAGAAATAGTCATTAATGATCATTGAAACACTGTCCGTATGCTTGCTCGAAACATTTGGAATTTTACCAAGAATCAAATATAATTCATCCAATTTCCTCACATCATTTTTACTGATTAGGCTTCCAAAAGAGGCTGTAACCTGATTTAATTCTTCATTCTTGTTGCAGCTAATAGAAATAATCAATAAGGATAAAATTAGAAATAAACTTACGTTTTTCATAACTTTGAAAAGTTTTTAAATAAACAAATAGCACTCTTGCTGTCGTTGGCCAAAACTATCAGCATTAGTGCTTTCTTCCTATATTGAGATGCACCATCAATACCAAATAAAAAAACCTTATTCCTAAGATTGATGCTACAAATTAAGGGTAAAAACCAAGCAATCAAAATAAAAAAGTTGGACACATCGCCAAAAAATTGGACACATCGCAAAGAAGTTGGACATATTTAATTTATCATAATATGGGGGGGGGGTAAATTGTTCTCTTCGCAATAAATAGCTACCGCTTTTGTAGCTATTGTTATTTCATCTTCTGTTAGTCCTTTTGGAATGCCCATCTGAGCATAAAGATACACTTGCGCTTCGTGGTCGAGTAGTGTATAAGCAGGCAACTCAATATCCTTTTTTTCTAAGTGTCTTGTGAAGGTGCGGGTGCAGTAATAGCCATACACCTGTGCCACATGCGCTCTTGTCTTAGGTAATAAAAAAGCTACATCAGTGGGTAGATTGTGCTTGGTACAATAGGCAACTACCAATGGAAGTAGTATTACTTTTTCTTCCTCTGCCAGCCCTTTTGGAATACCTATTCGAGCATAAAGAGCAACTTGTGTATCTTGTTCGAGCAACTTACTGTCAGACAATTCAATACCTTTATCTTTGAGTAGCTTTAGGAACACCTCTTTGTGTTTTAATCCATAAGCATGGGCTATTTGCGCTTTTGTTTTTTGACTAATCATGCACTGCCAAATGTTTTTATTTTGGGAAATAGGTTGACTTAATTTGGTTTCAAAAATAAATGAAAATTGCAAGAAAAGCAATGATATAAAAGTTAAAGGGCTGCCTTTGGGCAAGGTTAAAGGCAAACAATAGTTAGCGTGCTATGTTTTTCTTAGTGTATTCACTCACTTCAAATTTGACTTTTCTTGCATTACTACTAAATTTGTAGAACATTGGCGACACAATGGCAGTTTTTTTTTGTGGCATAGCATCTGATATTCTAATCAATTAATAGTTTAATTCGTTATTGATGCAGTGTCAATTAAGCTACTAATAAACGTTATTGTTTTACAACCTAATTTTTAACAAGCAAAAAAGGAACACTTATATATTATGTTAAATTTTGTGAAAAAATTATTCGGTACAAAATATGATCGCGACGTAGCGAAATATGAACCGATTGTCCATCAGATTAATGAAGAATTTGAGCGACTAAAAACCGTCAGTAATGATGAATTAAGAAATAGGACGCACCATTTTAGAGCGGAAATAAAAAGCTACCTAGAGGCAATAGATGCAGATATAGCTGCTGCAAGAGTTGAGGCGCTGGAGATGGAAGATTTACTTCAAAAAGAAGCTATTTTTGAGGAAATAGATGCACTTATCAAGAAGCGTGATGAGCAACTGGAGGTGGTGCTAAAAGAAATTTTACCCGACGCTTTTGCTGTGGTAAAAGAAACGGCTCGCCGATTCATGCACCATGAAACGCTTGAAGTAACGGCTACACAGCACGATAGAGATTTGGTGGCGAATCCAAAGAAAAACTACATTTCCATACAGGGAGATAAAGCCATTTGGAAAAATAAATGGATGGCAGCAGGTGGGGAAATCACTTGGAATATGCTGCACTACGATGTGCAGTTGATTGGGGGTATGGTGTTACACGACGGTAAAATTGCCGAAATGCAAACAGGGGAAGGTAAAACATTAGTGGCTACTTTGCCTGCCTATTTGAATGGATTGGCGGGAAATGGTGTGCATATTATCACTGTGAATGACTACTTAGCTCGTCGGGATAGTGAATGGGTCGGTCCAATTTTTGAATTTTTATTTTTGACGGTGGACTGTATTGACCACTACAAGCCGCACTCACCTGAGCGCAAAAAGGCTTACCAATGTGATATTACTTATGGCACAAACAATGAATTTGGCTTTGATTACTTGCGCGATAACATGGTTGCCTCATTAGAAGAAATGGTGCAACGAAAGCATCACTTTGCTATGGTGGATGAGGTGGATTCGGTGTTGATTGACGATGCAAGAACACCGCTTATCATTTCTGGTCCTGTGCCAAAAGGAGTGGAAGAGCAAGAATACATCGCCCTAAAGCCACTGGTAGAAAAATTGATTGCTGTTCAACAAAAGCAGGCTACACAGTACTTAGCCGAAGCCAAAAAAGCCTTTAAGGACGGCAATACTGGTTACGGCGAGGGCGAAGGTGGTATGGCTTTACTTCGCGCTCATCGCTCTTTGCCAAAATATCGTCCGCTCATTAAGTTTTTGAGTGAAGAAGGGGTAAAAGTTGTTTTGCAAAAAGCAGAAAATTTTTATATGCAAGAGCAATCCAAGCATATGCACATCGTGGATGAGCAGTTGTATTTTACGATAGATGAGAAAAATAGAAATGTTGAATTGACTGATAATGGTGCAGAGTATTTGGCGAAATATGTCGAAGATGATCAGTTTTTTATCATGCCTGACTTAGTGTCGCGCATGGTGGAAATTGACAACGATGAATCGCTGGATGAAAAAGAAAAACAACTAGCTAAAACAGCACTATCTCAAGAATATGCAGTAAAAGCTAGACGTTTGCACGCAACAAGTCAACTCCTAAAGGCTTACACGCTTTTTGAGCGCGATGAAGAATATGTGGTGATGGATGGGCAAGTCAAAATTGTGGACGAGCAAACAGGTAG
Organism: uncultured Saprospiraceae bacterium; assembly: GCA_937944245.1. Classification (GTDB taxonomy): domain Bacteria; phylum Bacteroidota; class Bacteroidia; order Chitinophagales; family Saprospiraceae; genus JAAUTG01. The sequence goes on from CALDYY010000013.1 coordinate 3,089, forward strand.
AATGATGGAAGGTCGTCGCTATTCGGATGGGCTTCATCAAGCATTAGAGGCAAAAGAAAATGTGAAAGTCGGCGACATTACGCAAACCTATGCTACCGTAACGCTGCAAAATTACTTCCGAATGTACCATAAACTGGCTGGTATGACGGGTACAGCAGAAACGGAATCTGGGGAGTTTTGGGAAATTTATAAGCTAGATGTAGTGGTTATCCCAACGAATAAACCCATTCGACGGGAAGACCGTGAGGATTTGGTATATAAAACAGCCCGAGAAAAATTTAATGCCGTTATTGATGAAATTGTCCGTTTAACTGAGGCAGGACGACCTGTTCTGGTAGGTACGACAACTGTTGAAGTTTCAGAAAAATTAAGTCGCATGCTCAGTATGAAGGGTATTGCGCATAATGTATTGAATGCTAAGCAGCATCAGCGCGAGGCAGAAATTGTGGCAGAGGCAGGTAAAGCAAGTAAAGTAACGATTGCTACAAATATGGCAGGTCGTGGTACAGATATTAAAATTAATGACGAAGTTAAAGCGGCTGGTGGTTTAGCTATCGTCGGTACAGAACGCCATGATTCTCGACGAGTGGATAGGCAGTTGCGCGGTCGTGCAGGACGACAAGGGGATCCGGGTTCCACTCAATTTTATGTTTCTTTAGAGGACAACTTGATGCGGCTTTTCCAATCGGAGCGCATTGCCAAGTTGATGGATAGAATGGGGCATCAAGAAGGTGACATGATTCAGCATTCTATGGTTACGAAATCCATTGAGCGTGCGCAGAAAAAAGTAGAAGAAAACAACTTCGGTATCAGAAAACGATTGCTAGAGTATGACGATGTAATGAATATTCAGCGAGAAGCGATTTACAAAAAGCGATACAATATGCTTTCTGGAGAACGCTTTGCAGTGGATTTGAAAAATATGTTCGATTCCATGATTTTGGACTTCATCGAGGAGTATCATGCTGAAAAAGATTATGAAGGGTTTAAGAGAACTTCGTTTGCACTATTTGGTGTTGACCCTAAAATAGAAGCTATTGACTTTAGAGAAGGCAAATTGAACGATGTAATTAGGCAATATACGGAGCAGTTAACTGAGCAGTATAATCGCAAAATGGACGACATTATTGATGTGATTTTTCCAAGAATACAAGAAGTATATGAGCGTGAGAAAAATCGCTACAAGCGAATTATTGTTCCTTTTACTGATGGAAGGCAAAATCCATTAATGATAACTGCTGAAATAGAAGATGCGATAAAGACAAAAGGGAAGTCCATTCGACAAGATATTGAAAAAACTGTTGCATTGGCTCTAATGGATGATTTATGGAAAGAACACCTTCGTTCGATGGATGAATTGAAAGAATCGTCGCAAGCAGCTTCTTTTGAGCAGAAAGACCCGTTGGTAGTTTACAAAATGGAGGCTTATAAGCTATTTGAGGAGTTAATGTATGACTTAAACTCTAAAGTAACTGCATATTTGGCACATGGTACACTGAAATTTTCGGATGGTACTTCATTAGCGGAAGCTAAAGCACAACGCCAGATGGACATGAGCAGAATGAGTACCAACAAAAGTGCAGCCGATACACAACAACGAGTAGCCTCAAGAGCAGCGGCAGAAGCAGTAAGTGCGCCTCCAAAACCGGAAACAATAAAAAGGGATGGTAAGAAATTAGGGAGAAACGATATGTGTTTCTGTGGCAGTGGTAAGAAATACAAACATTGCCACGGCAAGTAAGCATTACATGATAATGCTACTGAATGCACTTAAGTAATAAAGTGCATTCAGTAGTCTTACTATTAGATGTTTACAAATTCCAAATTTTCTTCCGTTTGTACTGCCTCTGTGGTTGATGTGTCTTCTACTTCCACAGGCGAAGCAGCAATATTTTCTTCTCGACCACTTCTGTTTACAATTGTGGCGCTCGCTTGCTGTGTGCCATAAAGTACCAAATCCTGAATATTTACATGACTAGGACGCGAAGCAATAAAGTATATCGCTTCAGCGACATCTATTGCTTTGAGTGGCTGAAAATCCTTATAGACGTTTTCTGACTTTTCCTCATCACCATCATAACGAACCAAAGAAAATTCTGTTTCTTCTACATGTGCCGGCGCAATTTGGCTGACTCTGATGTTGTGTTTGTGTAAGTCGAGGCGCATCCCTTTTGTAAGGGCATCCACAGCGTGCTTTGTAGCGCAGTAAACAGCACCATTTGGATATACTTCCTTGCCGGCTATGGAACAAATATTAATGATGTGTCCACTGCCTCTTTTCACCATCAATGGTGCAACCATGCGTGTCATGTAGAGTAGCCCTTTGATGTTGGTGTCTATCATCGTTTCCCAGTCCTCCAATTTACCTTCGTGAATTGGTTCAAAGCCCTTCGCTAAACCTGCATTGTTGATAAGCAAATCAATAGTCTGCCAGTTTTCATCTAACTTTTCCATCATTTCTTCTACTGACATCGGGTCGCGTACATCAAAGTCTTGAATAAGCACCTCACTGCCATAGGCATCTTCGTATTGCTGTTTGATTATTTCCAATCTACCTGTGCGCCGACCAGTCAAAATTAAGCGATAGCCATTCGCTGCAAAAATATCGGCAGTGGCTTTACCAATTCCCGAAGTAGCCCCAGTAATAAGCACTGTTTTAGATGGTTCTATTACTGCACCTAGCATAGGAAAATCATCTTCACTTTCTTTTTCTTGCTGCTCTATTGTTGGCATTTCCTCCAAGTGCTGCTGTGTGGATTGCAGTAAAGTCTGACTGGAAAGTAATAGGCTCTCTAAGCGTTTGATGTCTTCTTGTAATTTTTGCAACATGGCAGTATTTATGTCCATCGTTGGTGATATATTTTTGGTTTCACTTTCTGCTAATATTTCAGTGTTTTCCGCTACAATATTTTCCTCTGAAATGGCTAGAATATCATCTTCCAAAGCGGGTACTTCTAAAGTTTCGCTTAAATCTTCCACAACATTTTCCTCTGAAATGGCTAGAATATCGTCTTCCAGAGCGGGTACTTTTAGCGATTCGCTTAAATCTTCCACAATATTTTCCTCTGAAGTGGCTAGAATATCATCTTCCAAAGCGGGTACTTCTAGCGATTCGCTTAAATCTTCCACGACATTTTCCTCTGAAGTGGCTAGAATATCATCTTCCAAAGCGGGTACTTCTAAAGTTTCGTTTATCTGTTCTAGCGTAACCAAGAAAACTGCATCGTTTTGAGGCGTTTTTACTTCTGGATTGATGTCAACTGCTTGTAAATAGGCGCGTTTGGCATGATCAAATTGACCTAAGCGATGAAATAGAACGGCTAAATCATAGTTTGCTAATGGATGACTAGGCTCAATTTCAAGTGTTTTTTCAAAATAAGAAATGGCTTTATCTGTTTGGTTAAAGTATTCATCTTGAAGCACTGCATACTGGTAGTGTGCATCAGAATTACTTGGGTCAAGTTGAATGGCTTTTTCAAATAAAACTGCTGCTTGTTCCTGATGATGGTTGTATTTGTTGGCTAGAATATTACCTAAGCGATAGTTAACATTTGGATAATTACTATCAAGTTGAAGAACTTTTTCAAAATGAAATCTAGCTGTAAAGTAGTCTTCGCGCAACTCTGCTAACTCCCCTAGCAAATAATGTGCATCCACATTGCCTCCTGTTATTTGCAACAAGGTTTCTAGTTGATTTTTGGCTATGTCGTAACTTTCAGTATGTACAATAAGTGCTTTTGCATAACTGTATCTCAATGCTTCATCTGCTGGATGGGTCTCAACACCTTTTTGTAAAGTCTTTAGCGCTTGGTCTATTCTATTAGCTTCAATTTCTTTTTTAGCTTCTTGTTGAAATTCAGTTGCTTGCGGAATGTATGGCTGCTCGATCGTTTTTGGACTAAAATTAGCGGAAAAGTCAGTAGATACTTCTTTATTTTCATCTGCTAAAAGAGAAATGCCCGGTATATCCGCTAAATTTATGGCTAAATCATCATCGTGTTGACCGTTAGTATTCGTTATAGACGAGTCTGGATTACCTATTTTTATTGCGTCAGCTTGTATCTTGCTTTCTATTACCCAGTTATCGTATTTTGACATATCGCTCATGAACTGGAAAAACTGCAGATAATACTCAGCTTGAAATTCCTCCAGCGTAGTGTAATCTCTATTGCGAAGAAACCTCAAAAATTCACCAATTTCAGAGGAAATACTTCTAATAACTTTTAGCTGATTATTAAGTTCTATTTCTTCAGCTTCGGAAATATCTCTTTTCTTGCGTCTGACTTCCAAATACTCATCTTGCCAGTGGTTCATGTATTTGATAACGTTGCTTACTCTATCAAACGACGTTGGGATAACTTCGGCTGAACCTGTTTCAGGATTATGTTTAATACCATTGACAATTACTGTTTTCACTCTATTAGAGCGTACTTGCTCCTGAAAAACAGGCAATAAATCAAGCATACACTTGCTAGAGCGCAAAAAATTATCACTGATTAATAACAAAATAGGATGAGTAGCATTTCTTAATTCTGTATAAAGGTAGTCACTTTCATCACTGTATGATAAATGGCGAAAGTTATAGCCAGCACTAGAGAGTTGCTGGTCAATAGTAAGTGCTAATTCTTGGTTAACACTGTGGTACGCAAGTAAAACTGTTTTTTCTGTCATAAGCCGATTTACTACTTTCGGGAAGGGTTTTTTATTTAATAATTAACTGTGTTTTAGAAACATGGATGTTATTTCCAATGCTCTAAATTAACGAATTTTAAATTACGATGTTACACATCTTTATTAAATTAATGTTTTTATATTGATTCGTTGAGTAACTTCGTAATAGTTTGTTCAAACGATTGGCGAAAGTCCTCGTATTTGCTTGTTGCTGGTCCCGAAAAACCAGTATGTATCCGTCGTATTTGATTGTTTCTATCTACAAAAATTAAGGTCGGATAAGCGATTACTTCATTTAAAAAAGGAAGTAATTTAGATGCCTCTTTTTTGTCATAGTAACCTGCTAGTACCATTTCATAAGGAACGTTCATCTGTTTTATATAATTATCTAACAATTTCCGCGCTTTTTCTGTCTCTTTATGTCGCTCGAAGGCTAGTCCGATAATAGCTATTTCTTTTGCTTTTTCTGTATTTTCGTTTAAGTAACGAACTAAAAATTCTGTTTCATCTCTACAATTAGGACACCAAGTACCTAATAGCTGAATGAGTTTTACCTTGTTGCCGTAGTCGCTTAACTTAATTTCTTTCCCTTGCTCATTTTTAATATTTAATTCAATTTTGTCTGATTTATTTTTTAAATAAGTCAAACTATCAGGATTAGATAATTCAAAGTTCGGATTGCGTTTGGCTTCCCAAATAGTTTTATAGCCTTTCCCCGATCTAAATGTACCGACTAGGCTACTATCTGGTAGAACTTTACCTTCAAATAGAAAAGCCTGCGCTCCTTCAAAGCAAGATAGATATATTTTATCAGCTTGTACCGTTCCTTCTAGGAAGCGGTAGTCTCCCGTTTCGGTTCGGAAAGTACCAGTTAGATAATTGCCTTGCTGTTGAAATTCGCCCACAGCAGAGTAGGGGGTAGGTTCAGTTACTTCAAACTTAGCTTCCCATATGCCTGTAATGTCCATGAAAGGGGGTTTGCGCAATTCTGTGAAACGATAGCCTTTTCCGTGAAATGCAACAAAAGGAATGCTGTAGTTTTCTTTATCGTTCACTACCCAAACCCCTTCTATTACATCTTCTTCATAAAGCCCCGTAAGGTAGGAATCGTAAAAAGGAAAATTAATCCTAATTGTATCTTGATTGGTTGCTGGGTTTCTTCCAAATTGAATATCTCGAACGACTATTGTTTCTTCCCCGTTTTTAATCTCGATGTAAAAACTGTTTTTATTCTCGTAAATTACCTCAAAATTAAATGGTAACTGCCCTTCTGTAACCTCTTCAAAAACAAAATCTGAAGTAGCTGTTTGGCGAGTGTTTTTGTTATCTTCTAATTTTAAAATACCTCGCCATTTTCCGGGCGGAATAGCCTCGAACTGATTATCAATCACAACACAAGAAAATGTCAAAGCAACGAGTAAGCTTATGATTAGTATAATTCTCATTTTTCTTTTTAATGAATTAACAATAGGATAATTTAAGATAATTGTTACAGTCAACAAAATACCATCGGTAGTAGTTGATGATTTAATATTGATTTTTTTGTAACTAGGTAAGGCATCCTAACACAGTTGAACGCTTAATGTTGCTTTTGTAATTGTCCAACTGTTGAGCAATAAAATATCTTTTAAACAATTCAATTTGTAAAACAACTCGATGCTGCTAAAAGAACAAATGCAATCTATTTCTATTCTAGGCTGTGGCTGGTTGGGTTTACCACTGGGTAAGCGTTTAGTGAGAGAAGGTTACAAAGTCAAAGGCTCCACCACTTCTGATGATAAGATGTTGGTGATACAAGAGTCTGGTATTGAATCGTTTAAACTTAAAGTGAGCAATCAATTAATTGGTGAAAATATTACTCCTTTTTTTCAGAGTAATGTATTGTTTTTGAATATTCCACCTAAGCGTTCCAATTCAAATATAGAACAAGAATACCCTATTCAGGTACAAAAAGTTCTAGAACGTGCGAAGTTAGAGGGAGTCAATTGCATTATCTTTGCTAGTTCAACTGGTGTTTACGGCGATGACGATAAATTAGTAACCGAAGAAGATGATTTAAAGCCTACTCGTGGTTCGGGAGTAGCTTTAGTGGAAGCGGAACAAATTGTACAAAAATCTGGTTTACAATGGGTTATTTTTAGATTTGCAGGATTGGTTGGCGGCGATAGAAAGGCAGGACGTTTTTTAGCAGGAAGAACTAATCTATTAGATGGAGGCGCACCAGTCAATTTGGTACATCAAAAAGATTGTGTTGAAGTAGTGGTAGAAATTTTAAAACAGCAAATTTGGAACGAAATTTTTAATGTATGTGCAGACAAACACCCTTTGAAACAAATCTATTATGTTGAGCAGGCATTAAAAGAAGGAGTAACACCGCCTTCTTTTAATGGGGATACATCACCAAAATATAAAATAGTGTCTAATGAGAAGTTAAAACAGCGTTTGAACTATTCTTTTATCTATCCTGACCCAATGTTATTTGATTAGATGCATACCAAATCTACAAAATTAATACGTTGTCTGTATTTAATACAGCGTTGCTAGCTAATTTACTTTTTTGATATTACCGTTCTCTTCATATACTAAAAATGCAGTTGTAAACCCCGCACGCTTTGCACGTGCCAAAGCAGTTCTTGCTTCTTGTTCTGTCTTGTAACCACCTAGCAGCATAATGGTTAATTGACCTCTTTTTCTTTTTTCCAAAAATCCCATTCCTTCTACTTTCGACTCATCGAAATAACGTTCAGGGTCAGTATAAGCAGCCAGTTGCACTTTGTAACCATCGGTGCTAGTGCTAGTGTAACTAGGTTGATTGGTTGGCGAACTGTTGCCAATTTCTAAACCTGCTCTATCTTTTAATACTACTTTGTCGGCTACGTTTTGCATACTTTCTTCTACTACAAATGCACCTTTATAACCTTCTGCTTTTAATTTTTGTGCAATCGTATTGGCTTCCGTTTTTGATAGATAAACGCCTATTCTGATTTTATGTAAATTATCTTCTTTCACATAGTAAACGTTACCATGTACATTGAGCGATGCATACTTGTCTAATTCAAGTTTGCCTGCAGCGCCTACCTGAACAGCATAACCTACACTAGGTAAATTTGTTACTGGCGTTGGAATGTACGGTGTGCTTATCGTTTCATTTTCAAGTGGTGTTGTACTGCTTGTTTTTTTAATTTCTATTGTACCTAATACTGCTCTATCTCCTTCTCTGACTGATAAAGTCCTATCTCTATTGCTGTATCCTACTTTTGAATAGCGAATAATGTAGTTCCCTCTTTTTTGTAAAGGTAAACTATAGGTTCCGTCTTCACTGGTTAACGCTTCTGTTACTTGCCTATTTTGTTGGTTAATTGCTGTAACCATCACATCGGATAGTGGCGCGCGCGTGTCCACATCAACAACTCGACCAATATACTGCTCGCCTTCCCTCAAGAGCTGTATTTCATAATTTTTGTTATTGCTGTTGCTAATACCCGATAATTGCAAAGAAGTGCTGATGTAACCTTGTTTTCTAATTAAAAGGCGGCAATTAAGTTCCTCATCGGCTCTAAAGTTGAAGATACCGTTATTATCTGTCTCATAAATTCCTTTTTGGCAGTCTGAAAAATCAATGGTTGCACTTGCAATAGGTTGGTTATCAGTAGCATTTATTACTCTTACAATAACTTCATTGGTTTCTCTACTCACTTTATAAATATCTTCACTTCCCTTTCCGGGCTTGCGATTGGAGACAAAATAGCCCGTATTTTGTATGCCATCAAAAATAAATCCGAAATCGTCTCTTGAGGAGTTGATACCTACACCCATATTTCTTGACACTGACCATTGTTGATTTTCTCGCTCTGAGCGAAAAATATCATACCCACCATAACCATCATGCCAATCGGAAGCAAAATAAAGCGTTCTCCCATCAAAATAAGGTGTAATTTCATCACCAGGTGTATTAACTGTGTCGTCTAGCAATTCTGGTGGTGACCAGCTATTGCCCGTTCCCGTTCTGTAAGACACATAAATATCAAACCCACCAACACCACCTGGACGATTGGATGCAAAGTAAAGGGTGTTACCATCAGCCGCTAAATGACCAAAACCAGTAGAAAAATCAGCACCATTCCATGGAAACGCTTCTTCCTCTGACCAGTTACCATTAATGCCGACTTTTCCGATAAAAAGGTCTAGCTTCATACCACTACTAGAGATGTGCCGAACGCCATCTACAATATCGTTTCTAGTGATGACAACGGTTTTTCCATCGAATGAATAAGAAACTGGACCTTCACTGTATCTACTGTTTGTCGCTTGGGGTCTCACTAGACCGATAGGCTCAAGTCCGCCTGTGGCTGTCTTAGGTTGTGCTAAGAAAAGCTGATTATTAGCCCTTCCTGACCAAGAAGCACTATTATCTTTACCAACATCCAGACGAGCGGAGGCGTAAATCAAGTTACTTCCTTTGAAAAAAGTAGGTCCAAAATCAGAAGAAGAGGTATTTAATCCATCCATTGGCTGAACAGTGAATCGGGCTTTTCTGTTGCCATTTCGACTAGCGTAAATAGCTTTTTCGTAGTAATGATTGCCTACAAAAGAATTGATTTGACTATAGCGACGGAATTCCCTAGCTGCCAAATCGTATTTTCCAACTGCCATAAGCACTTCTCCGTAGTACAAGTAGTGAATAGGGTCAACCTGCTGGGGAGCGGAAAATGCTCTTTCATACCATTGCTCTGCTTCTTCCATTTCGTTGAGGTGGCGATAACAATCAGCTAAGTTTGCCATAGAGCTGCCACTAGCTGGATTTTCATTAATGTATCTAAGGTAAGATTGAACGGCTCTAGAGAAGGCTTTGAGTTCATATTCTTTATCGGCTCGCCTTTGTGCATTTACAGGCGTAGTGGACATACACAATAAGAAAATAATACACAATAGAATTAATGTTACGGGGTTCTTCATTTTGTTGATACTACTCATTGTATTCTTTAATATTTTATTTGCTAATATCAAGGGTTAGGTTTCTCTTCATTAAATGACAAAAAAATAAATTTATTATATAAGACATCACCTCATTGTTAAGATAAGCAAAATATTGTTGGGTTGTTGCATATATAACAGCAAGAAAACCTATGATTGATGTAACAAGGTAGGTAAATTATTGCAGCAATTATAGGTTTCTATTATAACAAAAATAGCCCTTAGTTAAGGAATAGCTTTTTCTATTGTAGCCTTATTTTTTTTCTTGCCCTGTATCTCATTAGCTTTTATCATAGCATTAAACACATTGACCATTCCACCACTTACACTCAAGTCGTTAAAAGGCACTAATTCATCAGAGCCAGGTTGAATAACTGTTCCTTTAGGTCGAATAGAAGATTCCATAATAATTTCTTTCACTTGCTTGGCAGTTAGGCTTGGAAAGTAAGACCGCAACATCGCTGCCACACCCGATACCACAGGCGCTGCGAAGCTAGTACCGTCCATTACTCGGTATTTGTCGTCTTGAATAGGTAGTTTCATGCGTACTCCCGGCGCAAAAACATCCACGTTTTGCTTGCTGTAATTAGAAAAGCTAGCTGCCATATTTTCACCAGTTTCCCAAGAGAGCGCACCTACTTCAATCCAATTATCTGCATATTTTTTGCCCATGCCTAAGAATCCCTTCTTTTCATATTGGTCGTTAGGGAAATTATTATTTGGGAAGTTTTCTTTTCCATCGTTACCTGCCGCATGGACAAGTAGTACATCTTTTTTAGCAGCATATTTTACAGCTTTATCCACCGCTTTTTTATCCCAAGAATAGCCCTTACCGAAACTCATATTAATAATAGATGCACCATTATCTACTGCGTAGCGAATAGCGTTCGCCACGTCTTTGTCGCGTTCATCGCCATCAGGTACTACTCGCACTGCCATAATTCTTACATTATTGGCAACACCTTTAACGTCTGTGCCGTTGTTTCTGTTAGCTGCGATTGCTCCAGCCACTGCTGTTCCATGAAAAGCGTCAGGTCCTTTTACATCATTGTTGCCGTAGTTTCTATCGTTAGGGTTGTCATAATCGTCTCCGATGATACTTCTTGGGTCAAAATCAGGATTGTACATGAAGTTCAGACGGGCGTTGTAGTAATCAAATTGTTCTTCCACTTCTTCAATGATGCCATCTAAAGTATAACCTTGTTCAATTAGCTGAAGCGCCACATTAGCAGTGCGAGCCACCAAAGGGTCATCAGTTTCAAAACCTTCGATGTCTTCCTTGGAAATATTTTCTTTGCCAATTAATTCCTTTAAACTTACGAGTGCTTTGTAGAAAGGCTCTAAAAAAGTAGCATCCTTATATTTTTCTCGATTAATCTCCAAATCTTTTGCTAATTGATGATATAATCGAAATTCAACTAACTGCTTTTTGGTAAGTTTTGTGCTATCTGCATTTTCGTATTTAGGCTTTAGCTTTCGATAAATTCTTGTCATTTCAAGATTATCGTGATGTACATTCTCTCCTTTAGCATTACCTAAAAAATTCCAACCATGAATATCGTCTATGTAGCCGTTTTTATCATCATCCAAGCCATTATTGGGAATTTCATCTGCATTTACCCACATGATTTCCTTTAATTCTTTGTGTTTGGGGTCAACACCGGAATCTAAAACAGCAACAATAACTACTTTTCCAATTTTGCCTTGTATTAACTTTTCATACATGCGTTCTGTACTAATACCTAGAACTTTGTCATCTTCAGGGTCAAGATTAAACCAGTTCTCTGGTTGAGCCGATAGGCTAGTAACAATTAAGAATGTGCAAGCCAGCACTATCATCGTAATTTTCCTCATATTTCGTGTGATTTTCAACTTAATGTATTATTATAGTTCTTAATTTTCAAGTTATATCAATACGTAAAGAAATTGCAAGTAGGCTACATTGTTTGTACAATACAATAAAACGTAGTTTCTAAAATTTAAACTAACGCAATTTTAATAAAAAAATTTTAAAAAGAAGGAATGTTGTACTAAGTAAGGCGATATCAAAAAGTTTTGTTTGCTTAACACAAACAAAACTTTTTATTTAAAAAAATATTTTTATGCTTATCTCTTCCAAGGTAGAGCATTTACTTTAGCTCCTACGCCGTAGCCTAGCTTTAATCCTTCATTGGAATCCATAGCAAAATGCACTCCTAGGGGAATACGGGAATATGCATTTTCTTCTGCCATTTCAAAAAATGAATTAAAACTACGCGGTGCACTAATAAATTCTGTTCTTCCCTCGTGGCAGCGGTCAGTAAAGGAATATATTTCGCCATAAATATCGGCTAATACCATAGCAGCAGCACCAGCAAAAGCTGCATGACCAGAGGGATAAGCTGGGAATGGTGGGGTGAAGTAATTACCTGAACCATCTGGACACATTACGGTATTCCAGTTTTTGTTGCCCATTACTCTTCTGATGTAATCAACAGGTCGTTCATAGTTAAATCTATATTTTTCATGCCAGCAGCGAATACCTGCATCGCAGAGCGCCATACTTACTTTAGCGTAAGTTTCTAATGCTTTAGCTAAATTTGGTTTTTCTTTAGCTACCACTTGATTTGTCACTGCTACAAAACGCGCGGCGGGGCTAAAGGTCAGTATAGGACAATCATCGCTCCAGAAGTCAGCAATCCATTTGTCTTCAGGTCTTTTATTGGCTTTTACTTCATTTGTTAATAATTCTGTTTCTTTGGCTTGCTGATAAATATCTGAAGTTGAATCGTCGGAGTAAATCAGTGGGTCTATCACAACATCTCTGGCATCCGCAGCAAAAGTTCTTACGCGACCCCAATTTGGTAAGAGGGCAGGCTTGAAATCAGGGAGCGTAGGTTGCCATTTACCACGACCTGCTGGTGGAATGTAGTTGGGGTCAGTGGGTGAACGATAAGCGTTATGCCCAGTCAAATCTGTGGCTGACCATTTGAAAACAGCTTCTGCTACCTCACGCCCATAGTTGCGCGACTTAACAAAAACATCAATGGCAAGTTGATGTTTAAAAGGTTCATTAATTTTGTTTGCTAATTCTACTATTTTAAAGAGTTGTGCTGCTGGAGCAGTAGGAAAAAAAAGTCGCATAGCAGTTTCATAAGCTGCATTCACTGCTGTAGGATAATGTATAGCACCTATAGAAGTAGCGTCGGGCAACTCTAGCCCTGAGTAATAGCTGCCAAATGAACGATAATCATCTGCCATTCCTAGAATGGCTGCTTCATAGGCTGCTAGGTTGATATAAGCACTTGCTCTTGCAGATACAGGGGCAACATAGCCTGAGGTGAATCGTTCAACTTCTAAGTAAAGCTCATTCCATTGTAGAGGAATATCTGCCGAAAAAGTAGCGGTTGGGTAAACAAAGTCCTTTTTATTGTTGGATATAACTTCCTCTGTTATTTTTTCTTTTTCGCAAGCCGTAAAAGTAAGTACGACTAGGAGCATGCAAATAAACTTTGCACTTTTTAAATTAAAAATTCTCATAATGTGATGTTTAGTGTCAATAAAATTAATGTGATTCTTGGTATTTCGGCAGTAAGAGCTAAAACAGAAAAGAGTTAACTAAAGTTACTAGGTTTTACTTTGGTTAACTCTTTTTAAATGACTGAAAAACCATTATTTGTATTGAATAATGACTATTTTCTCCAAGGTAAAGCATTCACTTTACTTCCTACGCCATATCCTAAATTAAGTCCTTCTACGGCGTCCATTTCAAAGTGAACCCCAAGTGGAATACGAGAATACGCATTTTCTTCCGCCATAGCAAAG
>CALDYY010000014.1 GCA_937944245.1 uncultured Saprospiraceae bacterium
TCGTCCAGCACTTCCAAATCCAGTACACCTTCACCATCAGGGTCTTGCGCTCTGGCAATGACAGGTTCACCGCCACCTACTGGCGTGAAAGTCAAAATAACATCGGTAATGATTTCTTCTTCATTTTCGCAAGAGGGTGCTGTGGGATCATTTGCTACGGTAATGTTCCAAGTAAGGTCAAATATACCTGTTCCATCAGTAAGACTGTTGCCTTCCGCTTTAGCAGTTCCTAAATTTCTGAGCACAATTCTGAAAGTACCTGTTCCGTTTTCATCCAAACAAGCCGTATTCCAGTTTGTAGAAAATCCAACAGGTAATCCTTTGCTATCTATATCATTAGTTTTAAAAGTTCCTTTGAATAAATCATCTGACGTCTCAAAAAAGAAACGAATTTGGTCTTGAATAGCCACAAATTGAGCATTCGCATCGCCAAGACTAATGCGTAATGTATATTCTGTGCTTTCGATTAAATTAATGCTATTCACTACTTGTAAGCCACTTCCTGTGTTTTGCGCTCTAGCAGTTACAGTGCTTCCGCCACCTTCTGGAACAAATGTGAGTAAAACTTCGTTGATTTGGGCATTCGCCATATTTGCCATTAGGCAAAAAGCGAAAAATAGTCGAGTAATTTTGTAGATCATGGCAATGATTTTTTTGAAAATGCAATAATGTTGCTAAAATAGATTAAACGCAACAAAGTTTCAAAAAAAATGGGCTTTTTAACTTACAACTGCCTCAAAAAAGCAATTTTTCCGATGTACTGCTGCTGGCTAAAACGGTTCTTAGGGTCAGTGTTTAAGAATTGATTGTTGTTGAACACCAAGTAAATAAAGGATAATGGACGATACTCCCAAGAAAAACGAACATTCCAAACAGCTCTATTGATGCTACTATTCCATTGATAAAAATTAATGAGTTGCACTCTTGGGTTTAAAGCTAACCGTACATTTACGCCTAGTAAGTGATTAATGCCGTTTGCTGTTTCAATACCCAAATCTTTATAATCGTTTAACTGATAGTCCAATTGTAATTCAAGTCGTGGAGAGGGAGCTACTCGCCCACTTAAATTGTAGCTATTGAGCATCCCATCAAAATACTTACCTGTTTCTATTTCTACATTCAGACCTATTTTAGCTGATTCGTCAGTGTTCGCGTAAAACTGATGTCGAACGTAGCGATATGTACCCTTTTCGATTTCAATGCCTAAAGGAGAAAAGGGAGTATCTAGTACCTGCCAGTTAGGTTCATAAGTGTAACCAACATAAGCACCATTTTGAAATTCTATATCAAGGGGGGCAACCCCCCAATAACCAAAAAGCGGGCGTGCATCTTCAGAACTATTAAAAATATAAGCAGATACTTCTGGTCGAATGCGTCGGATAGATTTAGGTAACCAATCCGGGCGAAGGTCAAACACTATTGCGGGGCTGGTCATAAAATAGTTTTCCTCTAAAATCAATAAACCTACTCCTGGCAAATAATCTTTGTTGTAATATTCTAGTAAACCAACATAGAACAAATTATTTTCATAATATGCGATGAATTGACCGGCATAGCCACGCCCTTGTGCTTGGTCAAAAGAGGTGGAAAACATTCCTTTTACACCGTAAGATTGGTTGGGCTGATACAAACCATCAATAGTGGCAGTATAGTTGTTATTTGCTAATGTATTGTCATTTGCACCGTCGTTTCGCCAAGTTATCATACCGCCCAAGCGACTTTGCTTGGATAAGTTTTGAGCATAGCGCAATACCCCGAAATGACTAGCCGGGGTATCTTCTGTGGCACGCTGGCGCATGCCAATAGCACCTATTTGCCGCTTCTCGTTTTGGCTTACTAAGCGCAATCCACCGTCAATTTGAATAGGATTTCCTGCATCGTCCAAACCAATGCGTCTGCTAAAAAATGGCTGAATCCAATTCGTAATACTGGTTCTAAACAGATTTGCATTTTCTAAGAAAAACTGTCGGCGTTCAGGAAAAAAAACAGAATAGCGTTGAAAATTAATGACTTGCCTATCCACATCTGCTTGTGCAAAATCAGTATTCACAGTAACGTCTAATATCGTGCTTTGTGTGATTGCCCATTTTACCTCGCCACCTACTTTAGGTACAACTTCAACTCCATCGCCATTATTGATTGCTGTATTTCTACTAGCATCCGCCAATACGTAGGGATTGATTTGCACATTCGCTGAGGGAGGTGGCGGCTGTATTCCTCTGAGTATACCCTCATATGCCATTCGATACACCGTAAATACTCTAGGCACAGCAGGAAGTGAAGCTACTTCGTTGTTGCTGCGAATGTTGCGCGAGAAAATTACCCCAAATTCAGTTGTACCTTCGGGATAGCGTAGCACTTTCCATGGAATTGCTATTTCCGCCACCCAATGGTCATCTTGGATGCTAGTGCGTACTTGCCAAAGAGCATCCCATTCAATGTTAAACACTGAACCATCTTGAACTTGCAAGTCGCACATATTGCCATATGGCGTAGTTTGAAAAATAGTAGCATTCCTCTTGTCTTTGTAACCATCAAGGGCGACACCAAAAAGGTCATTCAGGTTAAAATCAAAATCGCGCCTAAAGTTTTGTACCCTTATCAAATCTTTTGGTTGGTAACAAATGGCTGCAACATATAAATATTGCTCATTGTACAGCAACTTTATTTTCGTGTCTTGAGAAGCAAATTGTCCTTGATAAGGATTTTGCTGCACTAGCCCTTCTATAGTGGCTGCCAGTCCCCACTCTACTGCTTCTAGTTTGCCATCAACGGTGATAGGATTGTTTGCTTTAGTTACTTTAAAAATAGCAGGCGATTCAGGCGGTAAAAATGTCTCTGGTGTTTGTGCAAGCAGTAAACTCCAATTTGTAGTCAGTAGCAAAACAATCGAGTAAAGTTTGTTCATAACGTTTGGCTTTTGAAGAAGCCAAACGTTATTTTACCATTTCTGCTTCTTCCAATATATAATTCAAATAATCAAAATCATCTTCGTTGAGGCGCAGTATTCCTTTGAAGCGCACTTGCTTATCCGTAGATAATCTCGGGAGTTTATTCATTGGGATAATGTCTATTACTGATTCTGGTCCTGCATTGCCACAAAAAAAGCACTCCGAATAAGGAAAAGCAGAGAGAAAAACAATAGAAGACTCGCCAGTTTCTTCAACAGGAATGATATAGCCTGTTACGATAATTGGTTTTCCGTTGAGGGATTTAATGGTTTCGTTAAAAATTGGAAAAGGAATTTCTGCTTCAAATTGCTCTACATAACGTATGTCGTATTGCATATCGAGCAAAATAGACCAATCCACTACGGCAGCGCCATTTTCGTAAGTCAAATTTGGCAGTAAGTATTTATGCAGCCTTACCTCTTCTCCTTCGTCTTTTGGAACTATATTGACCGCTGTATCCACTTTATCCATTTGCTCTTTTGCATTTTGACAACTTCCCAGCCAGCATAAAACACAACACAAAAAGAAGATTTTAACACTTTTCAGTGTTTCCATACATTTATTGAATGATTTCTTTTCCATCGTAAAGATAATTAAATGCAATAAAGTTGCAAAAAAAATGACCGTAACTAGAAAAAATGTTTTTATTTCTAGGCAAGGTCATTTATCAAAATTACAGTTTTCTATATCAATAATTTATTTTCCGATAGTCTTGATGAGCATACCTTTTTTTACCATAGCAGTACGCTCCATACCGTTAATAATGGATAATTCTTCCATGAGTTCTGCACGCATACCAAAATTGCGTAGCGTGCTTTCCAATGTTCCATCTTGTGGTACTTCTTTTATTCTAATGCGGTCTGGCAATACATTAAGTCTAGCTTGGTCGGTCAAACGTCTGAAATTGGTCATTGTATTTTCAAAAGCAGAACGATAGATAGGGTACTTTTCTGGAGTGGTAATGCCATGAAACACATAAATCAAGTCGCCATCGCGAATGAGGTAAGAAAGAATATCAATCGCAGCATTAGTTTGTGGATTTACTTGTTTGGTTTTCAGCACTATGGCAGGAAATCCATTCACATTGGTATTGTTTCTATTTTCTACGGTTAATTTGAATTGTTCTACTATTCTGGCTGCTGCCTCTTCGAGCGTAGTGCCTTGCGCCAAGGTAAAAATAATCATGGCTTCACCATTTTGAGGTGCCATTTGTACCTGTTGTGGTGTGTTGTTGGTGCGCCAAGCATTGGGAATAGGATATTGGAATTTCAATTCAGGATGATAAAAAACATTGCTTTCTACGTAACCTTGTCGAGGGTCTTCGCCGTAAGTTAAGCCTTCAATCATTCTCAAATAAGAGTCTCTATTGATTTTTAAATCATCCTTATTTGGTAGTTTTGCCTGTGCTTTTGCGGCTAACTGATGCACTCTTTCGTAGCGGTTCAGCGGATTGGGGTGAGTAGAAAGAAAGTCTGGAATACTGTTCTCTGGTCCTCCAGATAGACGACTGACGGTTTGAAAGAAATTAGCCATTTCCCTAGCATCGTAGCCAATTTTTGTAGAGTAAAGCACACCTAATTCATCGGATTGGCTTTCGTGGTCTCGTCCATTTTTGAGCATCAATAGTTGTACACCTTGCCCTAATTCATTTGCAAATTGAGCAACTTCCTTAACCAATACTACGCCGGCAATTAAACCGATTTGTGCCAATATTTGATTGCGCTGTTGAATAGCGCCATGTCTGCCTGTTACGTGTCCAATTTCATGCCCAAGCACCCCTGCAAACTCGGCTTCATTGTTGAAATGTGCCATAATGCCTCTTGTGAAATATACAAATCCACCGGGCAAGGCAAACGCATTAACAACGGGCGAATCCAAAAGACGAAACTCAAATTTTAGATTAGACCGATGCGAAATCCGCGCCATTTGCTGCCCTTTTTCATTAATGAAACGCTGCAATACTTCATTGTCATACACCCCAAAAGTGCTTATAATACTTGGATTATACTGCGTACCTAGAGCAATTTCTCGCTCTTCTGACATCAAGAAAGCCTGATTCTTGCCTGTAACTGGATTTCTAGAGCAGCTTGTTGTGAGTAAGACACCTGCAAAGGCTAAGAACAAATATTTAATAGCAACCACTTTTCTCATGTTTTGGTATATTTAGTTAATGCAATTAATTTAGTGACAACTCATTTCTAACAGTTCTTTGGAATATTTGTATGGCTAAACTGCATAAATTCTTTGTTTAAGGTACAAAAATTGTACAACTAAAATTTCATTTCTACACCTAAGCTTGGCAGAATAGGCAATTGATCCACCCTTGAATATTGTACTCGGTCAAAAAAGAAAATATTCTGACGATTATAAAGGTTGGTAACACTAGCAATGACCTCTAATTTAGTCGTCTTTGAAAACGCAAAAGTTCGCTTTAAAGAAATATCCATCCGATGATAAGACGGCAAGCGTGCGCTGTTGCGCGCCTGTGCAAAAATGATGCCCAAGTCAGGATTACCGCCTAATACGTCTGTTTCCAATCCTTCATTAAAATTGAAATTCGAGTAAAAGCCTTGTGTAGGGGTAAATGGAAATCCAGAACCGAAATTCCATCGCAAACCTGCTTCCCAGACATTTTCTTTCCCGAAGTTTTGGCTAATTAAAAAGTTCATGTTGTGCCTTCTATCAAATACCGTAGGGTAAATTTGTTGCCCATCGTCTCTATTGACATTGGCGAGGGAGTAGGTTGCCCAAATATAGGTTTTGGGCGTTTCGTAGCGCAGTGAAAAGTCTATGCCGTAAGCCTCTCCCGTTTCTGTTTCAAAGTCGGGGTCTCTAGCGAGCAGTTTGTTTCTATTGATGTTGATAAGTTGTGTAAAATCTTTGTAGTAACCTTCAATATTGAGTAGAACTTTCGAGGTTAAATCTATCTCAAAGCCAGCAATGGCGTGGGTAGATTTTTGTAAACGGTCGGCGGTGGGTTCGCGAGAATTGGGTTGAAAAATAGTTTGTTCAGGTCCTGCCAAAAAGCCAACAAACAAGTTTACGACATCTCGCTCATTCACAGAGCTAACTAAATTTTGTGAGTACAAGCCCCCTGCCATTTTTAGGCGAAAGGCATCGGTGAAGTTGTATTTGAAGCCCAAGCGAGGCTCAAGCAGCACTTTGGATTGCGAGGCATACACCTGCAAACGAACACTCGGCTCAAAGACAATACGATCCCACTTTTGTTTGTATTTCAAATAGCCTGCTAATTCTGTCGTAAAATCTCGTTGTGAAATGGTGTTGCCTACAAAGTTTCTGAAATTGAAGTCAGTACTGATACCATTGAAAATAAAGCCATATTGAATTTGACTATTGTTGCCAAAGGTACTAAAATTCAACTGTGCAAATAGGTCGGAAATGCTACTTTCTCTAGGGTTGTTGTCGGATTCTACAAGGGCGATGTCGTAATCGGAAAAGCCCACTGTGCCATCTATCACAACGGATGAGCTAGGCGGAATAAGCGTAAAATTCGCGCCTCCACCTCTAGATTTCCATTTTAAATTGGCAATGCCTTCAAAATTAACGTTGTCCGTAAAGTTAAAGCCAAACAAATTGAGTTTGCTGCCATTGCTTGTTTGGAAAGAGATTTTTCCATAAATATCGGTGAAGTTGTAGGGCAAACCTGTGGAATCTATGGGGGAGTAGTTGTAAAATGTTTGCGCTGTGCGGTCAATGTAGGAACGCTTTGCGGTGAAAAGATAAGAGGAACTACCCGAACCCTCACCCTGCAACTTCTGAATAGGTCCTTCCGCCAACACTTTGGTTTGAAATGGATTGACCGCCACAATACCGCCATGCTTTTTTCGATTGCCTTCTCGTGTTTTGATGTCCACAATGGCAGATATTCTTCCACCGTACTCGGCATTAAATCCTCCTGTGATAACGTCCACACTGCGAATGGTTTCTGTTTCAAAAACGGAAAAGAAACCAATGGAATGAAAAGGGTTGTAAATGGTCATTCCATCCAATAAAATTTTATTTTGAATAGGCGAACCACCTCGAATATAAAGTTGCCCGCCTTGGTCGCCTGAAACAATAATGCCCGGCAAAACAGGCAAATATTGCGCAATGTCTGATACGCCACCTGTGGAAGGCAAAGAGCGAATTTGGTCGGCGGTAACGGTCAATTTGGACACTTGCACATCGGAGCGCGCTTGTTCTCGCGTAGCGGAAACATCCACCGTTGAAAGTTTAACACTCGCTTCCTCTAAGTAGATTTGTTCATACACAATTCGATTTGCACTTAATTCAATCGCTACACTCATGCTATCGTAACCTAAGTAAGTAACCACCAAGTTATAAGTCCCAGCCGGAATATTGTTCAAACTGAAGAATCCTTCTAAGTTAGTTGTTGTCCCATTACTCGTACCTTGCAAAAGGACGTTGGCAAAAGCAATGGGTTCGCCACTGGCTTTGTCATACACATTTCCTCTAATAATTCCCGATTGAGCTAAAAGACAAGCACTTATGAAAACAAACAGTGTAGTGAGGAGCGATTTCTGAAACATGAATTGTTGTTTTTGCGCTAATATAGGAAAACCCATGAAAGAGGAAGTAGTTGCTTTAGACTTTTTAGGAATGAAATAATTTTTTGTATTCTAGGTTTTGGCGGCACAATGTTGCCCTAACATCTTGCAAATTAGGTGGCACTGGTCATAGCAAATGGAAATGTCCACGCCTTAGCTACAAATGATCCAAAGGGCTTTTAAATTTGGACTTGGAAACGTCGGTAATGTGGGTATAAAGTTGAGTTGTTTTGATGGATTCATGCCCCAAAAGTTCTTGAACATACCGAATGTCTGTACCATTTTCTATCAGGTGGGTGGCGAAACTATGTCGCAGGATGTGCGGGGTAACGTGTCGCTGAATACCCGCTTTTTCAGCCGTATTTTTTACGATGTTTTGAATGCTTTTTGCGGAGTATTGCTCCCTGCCTTGCCCCTCGAACAAATATTTTTCAGGGCGATATGCCTTGAAATAGCTCCTCAAATCGGTCAATAAACTTTGAGGGAGCATCACGGCTCTATCTTTTTGCCCTTCTGCATTTCTGATGTGAATGAGCATGTTGGCGGAATCTATATCGGTTATTTTTAGATGAATGACCTCAGAAAGGCGAAGCCCTCCACCATAAAGCAATTTTAGGATACATAAATGCTTGAGATTGGTGCTAACTGCCAACATTTTTTTTATTTCCTGCTGACTAATGTACTTTGGGAGTGTGGTCTTTTTACGCTTGGGGTAGAGCGCATACAGGTTGAGCTTTTATCGTAAAAAAATTCAAAGAACTTGCCTATGGTTCCCAATAGCTGCTTTTGGTAGGCATCGCTTATTTTTTCTTTTTCTAGCAGGTGGATAATGTAGTTTTCAATGTTTTTTTCATTAACTGTTTCTAATTGATACTTTTGGAAAACTGTTAGAAATTTCGTTAGACAATTTCCATAAGTTTTAATCGTGTTTTGCGCGTAACGTTGCACCAATAGCTTTTGCTTAAATTTAGAGACCAAATCCTCAATAACTAAATGCGACATTTTTTTTACGTTTTTTTTGGTTTTGAAATACCTATCAAAAATACAATAAATTTGTAACAATAGTTCCTTTTAGAACAATATATTAAAATTGGATAAACGAACCTTATAAAGCGAAAATAAACGAAATTCGTATATTGTGGTGTTGGCGGTAATTATAGAAACGATACCACAAACCAAAATACAATAGCAAAATGGACAATAGAGTTTATTACGGAGAATATTCATTAAGACATTGGATTGACTTAATTCTCAAAGAAAATATCATTCTGCCCGACTATCAACGATATTTTGTTTGGAATGAAAAAAAGGTTAAAACATTAATTGATACTTTCAAAAACAAACAATTTGTTCCACCAATAACGATTGGAGCATTTAAAGACGGTAATTCAAATTCAAATTTAATTCTTGACGGACAACAAAGACTTACAAGCATACTTTTAGCGTATCTCGGATTATTTCCAGATGAAACTACCTATAAAAAAACATTAGAAAAGTTTGCCAGTGAAAATGATGAACCCGTTGAAGAAGATGAAGAACTATTTGACAATGTTTACGAATGGACTTTCAAATCCTTGACAGAAAAAGGCAGAAATAAGGAAGTTATTCTCGAAAAAATCCCAGAAGGAAACTATAAGAAAATAGATTTCGGAATTGACGAAAATTTTTTAAAAAATACATTCTTAGGATTTTCGTATTTAGTTCCTCAAATAACAGACGAAAAGATTCAGCAAAAATATTATTCATCAGTTTTTAGAAACATAAATATTCAAGGAGAAGCACTTCTCGCTCAAGAAAGTAGAGCATCATTATACTTTTTAGATAAAAGTTTGGTTGACTTTTTTAATCCAACTTTCATAAAATCCTTTACAATCAGAAATGTCAGCAATATTTCTAAAGCTGACTTTGTTCGATTTCTATCATTACTTTCTCAATACAGGAAGGATGGTAATTCAAATAGAATTGCTCGGGGATATAAACAACAAATGGAAAAGTATTATGAAGAATATATTTATTCAGCAGTAGGAGAAAATTCATCGGCATTGTTTCCCGACTTTGTATCAGTATTTCCAAACAAAGAATTTAAAGAAAGATTTGAAAATTTAGACCAAACAATAACCTCTCTAGAAATTCCTAAAGAATTCACTTCCATAATTGATATGGATATATTTCTTTTTGGGCTAATCTACAGTGTAGTTTTTGAAAACAAGACAATTAAATTAGGAGAGAAAGAAAGTTTGAAAGCTAAGTTGACAGCTAAAATAGCTGAGTTTAAAAATGACAACTCACATACTAAGGCACCAGGTGCTTTGAAGTATCTTAAATTGAGAATAGACTCTTCTATTAGCATCTACAAAGATTATGAAAATGAATAGCCATAAAGATTTTATTCTTTCGCCAATTACAAACGTTTTAAATGATGTTGTAACCGCAAACGTAGGAATTGGAAATGGCATTGAAACATATCCATTAGGAGATTATATTATGCAGTCTGTTTTCCTTAAAATGACAGGTTTCCAAGAACAAAAAATGAAATGCCTCTGTTGGGAAATTGCCACATACGACTATGAATATAGATACAGAAGATATACACTTAAGCCTTTGGGTGAATGTTCAACATATGAAGAAAAAAAGACCATTTACAAAGATTTAATTGACCAAATAAAAAAGCATATTACAAACTTTGACGTTACAACTTTTTTAGACAGAGACGGAATTAAAACACAGACACTCTCTGAAATTAAGAATATTTTGCTTGGCACTAACTTATCAACTTGGTCACAAAAGAATTTTAATGAGTTCGCTAGTAACTCATCGCTTATCCAAACTAATCATTTTGGCACTATGTCTAACCTTTTTGAAAATGTTCTTCAAGATAAGTATAATCAATTGTATATCCACAGAAATAGAAGTGCTCATAATACTTTATCGTATCAGCAAAACCTTCCAACACTTCAAACAATAGTAAATGACAATTATAGATATGACAATTACTTTGTTAGGTTTGCTTTACTGACTCTGATAGATAAAATTTTCATATCACTTTACATCAAATATCTTGAGACTAATGACCTTTGAAAAAGGAATAACTACCGCCAACAGGCGTTTGGCTCAATGGCGGGTGACGTGGTTAATTGAACATTCTACCTCGCATCAACTTTTGTGGTGTATTGACAGTTTAGTGCTCCGAAATCCGCCACTACGCCAAGCTGCAAAACGTCAGGCTGTGAAAGAACTCCATTTCATCTAAATAATCCACCTAAAACAACACCTCACAAGCCCATATCTTAATTGTGGGCAACCCTTATTTTAAGCTGCTAATTTCAGCCTAATTATTTTCAGGGGCTGATAAAGCCTTAGAAAAGCTTGTTTTTGCAAAAAACAAAGCACCCTTGCGTAATCGGGTGTCCAGTTTTGGAGTTTTTCCAAGATTTCGGGCATACCAAGTATGTTCAAACTCCGTTTGAGGTTGTAAACCGTCATGATTAGGGCAAATTCTCCGTTCACTTTTTCCAGCCC
>CALDYY010000015.1 GCA_937944245.1 uncultured Saprospiraceae bacterium
TAAAGGGTGATTTAATTTGGCAACGTCAAATTGGCGGTGCGGATGAAGAAGAAGGTAAATCAATAGTAGCTACATCCGATGGTTATGTCATTGCAGGTTATATTGAGTACAGTTCTGGGACAAGCCAGCGCGATATGTACATTGTGAAGATTGATGAAAATGGAGAACTTCGTTGGAGTAGAGCCGTTGGCGACCCTTTTGAGTATGAAGACGCTAAAGCAATTGCGATAACTGCCAACGGTGATCTAGCAGTGGCAGGAAATAAAGGGGTTACAGATGATTTTTTCTTAGTCTTGCTAGATGCACAAGGATTGGTAAAATGGTCAAGACGGTATCCAATTGAAAATGAACAGATTTGCGAAGATGTTTACGTCACTAAGGAAGGAGACTTCTTGCTAGGTGGCTCTACTATTGATGGTAATGGGGTAAATATTGACCTAGCAATGCTCAAGGTTTCTGCCACAGGACAGATGATTTGGTGGAATCAGTATGGCGATAAAGAATGGAAAGACGAGGGATACAGTATTATCCAAACAAAAGATGGTGGTTACGCCATAGCAGGAAGTAGCGATTTGCTCAATGCCGGTAGAAACGCTATTAACAATTTCATCATCGTGAAAACGGATGAGTTGGGTAATATGAATTCTAATCGGATAGAGGGTAATATTTTCTTTGATGTAACCGAAGATTGTAGATGGTCGCCAAACCAAGATTTGCCATTGAAAGATTGGATTGTCAAAGTTGAAAATCGCTCTGCAGGTAGTCAAGAAATTTACTTTACCACTACGGATGAAAATGGCAACTATGCTGTAACAGCAGGAACAGGTACTTACCGCATTTCTTTGTTGAATCAGAATAGTAACTATTGGATACCTTGTGTTAATGATCTGACTAGGGTTTTCCTAACCACTTACGATACCTTGCGAGCGATTGATTTTCCAATAAAGGCAAACATTCTTTGTCCTTATGTGGAAATAGATGTAGCTGCTCCTTCTCTAGCTACTTGTAGCGATGTTAATTACACCGTTTCCTATTGCAACATAGGCTCTGCATTAGCTGAAAACATAAAGGTGAATGTTACCTTTGATAAATTATTAAGTATTAATAGTGCAGAAATTCCCTTTACAAATCTCGGAAATAACACCTATCAATTTAACATCGGAGACCTTAAAATAGGGGAATGTGGAAAATTTATCATCAATGCTGCTTTGGCTTGTCAAGGTTTCATCACTGGGCAAGCCCATACGGTTACTGCGCGTGTGGATTCTACGTTGGCGTGTTTTACGCCTGGTACAGAGTGGGATGAATCTAGCCTAAGGGTAGCTGGAAATTGTGATTCTACTAATAGGTCTGTTGAGTTCAATGTCAAGAATGTAGGACGTAGCATGGCTGGCAGTACCCGAATACATGTTTCAGAAGAAGATGTAGTGTTGTTTTCTGCTCCCATTCAATTACCAGCTAACAGAGATACCTTGCTCAAATTAGAAGCCAAAGGAACAACCTACCGCATTATTGCTGAACAATCCAAAGGGCATCCAGGTAGAAGTTTTCCAACCATAGCCATAGAAGGTTGTGGAACAGATAGAAACGGCAACGTGAGTGTGGGGTATGTAACCCAATTTCCCGAAGATGATGCCGACCCATTTGTTGCTATTCATGTGCAGGAAAACACCAACGAAATAGGTACTTACATGAATGCTTCGCCTAGAGGATATCGAGAAAAAAATATAATAGAAAATGGTAAAGATATTACTTACCACATCTATTTTCAGAACATCACTAATGATTTGCTGCGACATATCGTTATTAGAGATACCTTACCAGTAGGGTTGGACATCACGTCTATTGTGCCAGGGTCAAGTAGTCATCCTTACCAATTTGAGGTGTATGGCAATCGCATTTTAAGATTTACATTTGACAATTTAGAAATCCCAAGTATCAATAAAAATGAAACCGCTTCAAAAGGTTTTGTTTCTTTCAGGGTGCGCCAAAATGCTAACTTGCCCAAAGGTACAGTGATTGTCAACAGAGCATCGGTAGCATTGAATTTCCAAAAGCCATTTATGACCAATGAAATATTTCACACTATTGGTGGCGATTTGTTTGATTTCGTAGAAGTAGCAAAAGTGGTAAGCACACAAGATGCTAAAATACAAGGTGTTACAGTAAGTATTGCGCCTAATCCATTCAGCGAAAAAACAACTTTTACCGTACAAGGATGGACAGGCAAGCAACCTAAGTTGTTGCTTTATGATTTGCAAGGCAGATTATTGCAAGAAGCATTATTCAGTAACGCTCAATTAGAATTGTACAAAAACCAACTTTTTAGTGGAATGTATTTCTATCGTATCGAAGCTGACGGAAAATCGTTGGATTCAGGTAAGATTATTGTGGAGTGAGTAGATTGAAATAAAAAGAGGGTGTACAGTAAATTTGCTCAGAATTTACTGTACACCTCTTTTCATCAAGCAAACCGATTGCCGAAACGAACTTCTAAGTCTTGCGTTAGCTGCTTAATTTCTTGCTCTTTTGATTTTGGAAAAATCAATAGCACATCCTCTTCATCAACAACAATATAATCCTCTAAACCCTTTACAATCACTAGCTTTTCCCTTGACGTTCTTATTAAAGTATTGCTAGTTTCTGACAATACAAATGACCCACCTTGTGTTAAATTATGAAGTGCATCTTTTTCACATTCAGCGTGCAGGGAAGCCCAAGTGCCTAAATCAGACCAGCCAATATCAGAAGGCATTGTGTAAATGTTGTCTGCATTTTCCATGATGGCATAATCCACAGAAATATTGGGTGTGGTAGGATAATGCTGGTCTATAAATGCTTGTTCCTTGTCCGTGTTATAGCAGCTATGCCCTTCGCCTAAAATTTGGTGAATTTCAGGTGCATATTTCTCAAAGGCGTTTAAAATGGACTTCGCTTTCCAGATAAAAATACCAGCATTCCAAAGGTAATCGCCTGAAGCTAGATAGGTTTCGGCAGTAGCCCGATTAGGTTTTTCTTTGAAAGCATTTACTTTAAAAACACCTGCTGTTGGTTGAACATCCGAACGATAATTAATGTAGCCATAGCCTGTATCGGGGCGAGTAGGCGTAATCCCAAGTGTAAGCAATACTTCCTCTTGCGCACTGAATGCTAGTGCTTTTTCGAGTTGCGTTAAAAAAGCAATTTCTTTTAAAATTACATGGTCAGAAGGGGCAATAATTAAATTTGCTTCGGGATTTAGAGTGAATAATTTGAATGCAGTGTATGCCACACAAGGCGCAGTATTGTTACGCGAAGGCTCACAAAGAATTTGATTTGGCGTTAAGTCGGGTAAGTGTTCCTGCACTAGACCTGAATACATTTGATTGGTGACAATAAAAATATGCTCTTTGGGTACAAGCTGCAAAAAGCGGTCATACGTCATTTGCAAAAGCGAACGCCCCGTTCCCATAATGTCAAGGAATTGTTTTGGCTTGCTGGTTCTGCTTGCGGGCCAAAATCGGCTTCCAATTCCCCCTGCCATGATAGCTACATAATTGTTGTTCATATTGTGTTGTTTTTTATGGTAAGTTAAATTTGCAACTTTAACCTTTATAAATCCGCTCAATAATATCCACTACTTTCATGCCTTCAAGTGCATTGGTGCTGGGGGCTTTATGCCCATTAATAACCTCAATCACATTTTGAATTACCATGTGATGATTAGCTGCCGAGCCTTGATAAGTTCCATACTGATTAGCAGGATTAGTAGAATCAAGCACTGGCATCTCATAATTTTTAATGTGGCAGTATTCTACTTTATCCATATACTGTCCACCTATTTTCACAGTTCCTTGGCTACCAATTATGGTGATGCTACTTTCAAAATTGGTGTCCCAGCAAGCAGTTGTAAAAGTTAATACGCCCAAACCACCATTCACAAACTCAAATTGAACCATGCCAGTATCTTCAAATTCGGTAGAAGCAACATGATTAAAATTTTTGATTCGTGTTTGGATATTAGTAATATCACCAAAAATCCAGTACATAATATCCAAAAAATGAGCGAATTGAGTGTATAAGATGCCTCCATCTAAGGATTTTGTTCCTTTCCATGAAAAGGTATCGTTAGGTACTTGATAGTATCGCTCATCTCTGTTCCAGTAACAGTTTATCTCTACCAAATAAATATCGCCGAGCAGTTTAGCCATCATCAATGACTTGAGCCATATCGAAGGCGGAGAATAGCGATTTTGCATTACACAAAACACATGCCTTGATACATTAAGGGCTTTAAAAATAATTTCCTCACAAGAAGCCCTTGTTAATGCCATTGGTTTTTCAATAACGACGTGCTTTTTGGCATCCAATACTTGAATAGCTTGCTCGGCGTGAAGTCCGTTGGGCGTACAAATATTGACTACGTCCATAGCAATATTTGCGGTCAACAGTTCTTCTAGGGTATTAAAAACAGGGATATTTTCAATGTTTACAGGCAAAATATCACATATTGCAACAAGTTCGGCATTGGAATTTTGCTGAATCATCTCAGCGTGTCGCTTACCAATTCTGCCGTATCCTACAATCGCAAATTTTATCTTAGGCTCGTTCACTGTTGCAAAGTTAACACGATTAATTTTCCTTTGTTACTTGATTAGGCTGCAATAATCTATATTTTTCTTGACTTCCCGAACAAATAGCCAAGCATTCTTCATCAAACTGTAAGCGATACCCTTGTTCACTCATCCAACCGATATGTTTTGCAGGATTGCCTACCACCAGCGCATATGCAGGCACATTTTTTGTCACGACAGCCCCTGCGCCAATAAAAGCATATTTACCTATCCGAACGCCACAGACAATAGTAGCATTTGCGCCAACTGTTGCGCCTTGCTCCACATAAGTTGTCTGATACTCCCCTTTACGTACGACATGACTTCTCGGATTCACTACATTGGTAAAAACCATAGAAGGACCTAGAAAAACGTCATCTTCGCAAATTACACCTTCGTAAATAGAAACATTGTTTTGCACTTTCACATTATTACCTAAAATGACGTTGGAGGCAATAAATACGTTTTGACCTAAATTACAGTTGTTACCTATCATTGAATCAGACATAATATGGGTAAAGTGCCAAATTTTAGTACCTTCTCCTATCTTTGCCCCTGTATCAACAATCGAACTTGGATGAACAAAATAATCCGACATATTTATCGCATTTTACCTATGAAAAAACTTTAACATTTAATGAATTTACTCTTTGTTTTTCTTGTTACTGGCTTTGTATTGAGTACATTCATACAGTTATTTTATTGGCTCTTTGTTTTTTCAAAACTTGCTTGTTATCAAGATATTAAGCAAGAAAATGAAGAAAGAAAACCTGTTTCTGTTATTATTTGTGCTAAAAATGAAGCCCAGAATTTAAAGAAAAACTTACCTTACATACTCACGCAAAACTACGATTTTTACGAAGTAATTGTGGTAGATGATAATTCTTCCGATGAAACTTTTGAAGTTCTTTTGGAATTTCAAAAAAACTTTTCGATATTGCACCCTATAAGGAGAAATGCAGAAGTAACAAATAAAATCGGAAAAAAAGCAGCACTTGCAAAAGGTATAGCGGCTGCAAAAAATGAAATTCTCCTTTTGACAGATGCAGATTGCCAGCCTAACAGTCCAAATTGGATTGATACCATGCAAGGGTACATTAATAATGGCATAGCAGTAGGTTTAGGGTATTCCCCTTACACAAAGTATAAAGGTGTTCTGAACGCTTTTATTCGTTATGAAACCGTACAAACTGCTATACAGTATTTATCATTTGCCTTGTGGGGTCATCCTTACATGGGCGTTGGTCGAAATTTAATTTATAAGAAATCACTCTACTTCAGTGTAGATGGTTTCAAATCCCATGAGCATATTGCTTCAGGTGATGACGATCTCTTCATCAACGCAATAGCTCATCTTGACAACAGTACAATTATTGTAGAAAAAAATGCTTTTGTTTTTTCTGAGCCTAAGATGACTTTAAAAAGTTTTCTTCGTCAAAAATCAAGGCATTTGACAACTAGTACGTCGTACAAATTAAAACACCAAGTGCTATTAGGTTTGCTTTCAAGCAGCCATATCGCACACTATTTTCTGGGGACATTCACACTATTTGGAGGTAGTTATCCCTTAGCCATAGGGGGGTACATTGCTCGAATGGGTATTATTTTGCTAGTAAGTCGTTCCATCTATCGAAGGTTAGATGAAAATGGTTTATTCTTGCTAATACCGGTACTCGATGCGATAATGGTCATCTATTATGTATTTCTAGCACCCGTGTTAGTTTTAGGCGTCAGAAACCGATGGTGAATTTATAATTTGAACATATATAAAAACCCGTGAACATGTCAATTTCTACAACACTCTCTACAAAAGCTCAAGACGATTACAACTTGGTACAATGCGCTATTGCAGGCGACCAGAGAGCTTACACAGAACTAATGGATCGTTACCGAAATTCGGTTTTCCACACCATGTTAAAAATGGTGAACAATCAAGAAGATGCTAATGATTTGACTATCGAAGCCTTTGGCAAAGCCTTCCGTAAGCTTTCCAGTTATGCACCGCATTACGCTTTTAGCACTTGGCTTTTCAGAATTGCAATTAACAATGGTATTGATTACATCCGTAAGAGAAGGCTGAATTTTATGTCTATTGATGACACTATTGAGCCAGACGGCAGCCAAGATTATTCTGCCAGCATTCGTTCTAATGCACTCAATCCAGAAGAACAGTACATTAATGAGCAAAAAGTGCAAATGATGCGTGCTGTATTGGGTAAATTGAACGAAAAGTATCGTTTAATGATTGAGTTGCGCTATTTCGAGGAGTTAAGTTACGATGAAATTGCTCAGGAATTAGATATTCCACTAGGAACAGTGAAGGCGCAACTTTTTCGTGCTAAAGAGATGCTCTATGAGTTGATTCAGCAGCCAGGTGCAAGTGCTTATTTAGAAAATACAAAACGAAAGGCAAAAACCAGAACTGCAGATACTTCCGTAAGTAGAGCAGCGGCTTTTGCAGCATAAAAGGGTAATTATTCTAGTGCTAATTATTTTTATAAATTGAAACATCGGAATGCTGCTTGACTGAAATAAAAGTTTCAGATCAAGCAGTTTCCAAATCTTTCGACTTGTTATTCTATTCACCAATTTCTCCCATCTCAACACCTTCTGAATAAGCCATTTGGATATTGTTTTTACTGAAGCTATTCTTTAGCCGTTTGTGTAAATCAAATTTTACGCTCCAAAAGTTATCAGGATGAATATATGGGCGAATGCCTACTACGATGTAGTGGGTATCATACTGAATGATACCCACATCTGCTCTTGGTTCCTGAAGTACATTTGGTGCTGTTTCCAAAACTTCTCTTATGAGGCGCTCTACTTTTGGATAGCTTTCTGAATAGGGCATGAACATTTCCAACTCAATACGCATACTTCCTTTTCTAGAGAAATTGCTAATAACATTGTTAATCACTTCTGAATTAGGAAGAATAAGCGTTTTGTTGCCAGGCGATGCAAGGTAAGTGTGAAATATTTGTATTTCTTCTACTTTGCCAAAATTGCCATTTACTTCAATCCATTCGCCCACGCGAAAGGGTTTAAAAATTAGAATAACTACTCCCGCAGCCAAATTGCCTAAACTGCCTTGTAATGCAAGTCCAATGGCAAGTGTAGCAGCACCTAAAATAGCTACAAAAGAAGTTGTCCCAATACCGACCAGTTCTGCTACGCTAAATAGCAGTAAGACTTTGAGTAAAACATTAACGATGGTGATGAAAAATGGTATAATATCTACACTAACTGAAGAGCGTTCTAGTGTTTTCCTGAGCAATTTAACAATTCGATTAATTGCCCAAAGCCCGATTACAATAGTAGCAATTGCCAATACAAAGTTGTTGACATACGGGGCGATACGTTCCCATGTAAAAGCATTTAAAACATCTGAAAAATCCATATTTGATGTGTTTGTTTGTTAAGGTTTTATGAAAAGAATGTGCACGACAAAAATAACCATTAACCACCTTTTGTATAGAATAAAAAGATGAAATAATATAAATGAGGTTAATTACTTTTAGTCTTTACTCTTTGTTGGCGTTGCAGAGGATTATTAGTAATTGATCGTAGCTATTTGTGCCAAGTATTTGCTTTGCTTTGGTTAAGTCTTGACAGGCTTCGGCATACCTTTCTTCTTCCATAAGTATTTGTCCACGTGTGGCTAAAAAATCAGCATTATTAGGAAGTTGCGCCACAGCTTTGTTCATTTTTTGCAGTGCCTCAACTTTCTTCCCTTCGTTGTAGAGGTTAATGCCTTCTGTGAATAGCAAATTGGTTTGCTCAAAAGTGGCAACTACATCTTTACATAGTTCTTTATTGGTAGGCGAAAAGAGTAAACGTATATCCATAGATGCGGGCACTTCTCTTTGTTGATAAGTTGCTGCCTGCCATCTCCCAAACATATTCGTAGTTAAATTTAGGATTTCTAATTGAAAATCAATGCCCAGTGCGCAGTAGTCAGTAATATCAATAGTTTTTACCACTCCGCTAGGTTCGATAAGCAACTGTACATCCATGTAACCTATGAGGCAGGTATCTAAATAAGTGGATGGATAATTCAAGTTGTCATCCACGTAAGCAATTAACGCTTCGTCGCCACCTTTAAAGCTAGGTGCGGTATCAATTTCGACATAAATGGTATCCCCATCAATAAAAACATAAGGTGGTGCCTCTTTCAATCGGAAGCGTATAGGCAGTGTCATGCGTGTACGCACCGCTTTTCCTTTTTCTTTTCCTGGTATCCAACGCACACCGATTTCATTAAAAATGTTCAATAGCCCCATGACTACCGCTCCACAGTCGCCACCAATATCTTTAAGCAATTCAATATTAGAAATGGTGCTATCAGGCTCTACCACGAAACTGGTTACAACGTTTCCTTCGATGTTGTTCATGCGTGCTTGAAAAGGATATTCAATGTTGCTGTACATGAACGCCAGTAGTGCTTGTTGGGAGCATTGATATTTTGCTTGAATAGTCGTATCTAAAGACTCACAAACACGACTTGGAAAGCGAGGCATTTCTGCTGCCACTAAGTAAACTGTGGTATCCTGCTGCGCAAAAGAAAATAAGGTACTCAATATCAATAAAAAAGAAAGCAACCATTTTTTTCTCATAGACTTTTTTTGATTAAAGTGCTTTGACCATCTAAAAAGGTTCGATTGTTTAGACGTCATAAAACGCAAAGGTAATCTAAGTTGCCATCAAAAAATAGCAAAATACTACACGAAATTTTCTTATGCTACAATAGAAATTCATCTACTTTTGCAGCGCAAATATCTAAATGCTTTGTCTATTGAATCCTGTTATACGCGCTTACATTGAACTACACATTGCTGTGTTTTTATTTGGTTTTACTGCTATTTTGGGTGATTTGATTAGTATTTCTGCCATTAGTTTGGTTTGGTGGAGAGTGTTAATTACCTGTGCTAGCTTACTTTTTTTTATTCGAGTTGGTCAACTTGGGAAGCAATATTCAAGAACAAAAATTCTACAATTCATGGGGATTGGCGTGCTTGTAGGCTTGCACTGGATAACTTTTTACGGAGCTATCAAATTAGCAAATGCTTCTATTGCGCTGGTTTGTATGGCAACTGTATCGTTTTGTACTGCTTTTTTAGAACCTCTAATTTTTAGACGTCCAGTTAAAGTGTTAGAAATCTTTTTAGGTATTTTGATTGTACCAGGTATGATTTTAATTGTCAATAACTTACAAAACGAAATGATGTTTGGCTTTTGGGTGGGTTTAATTTCCGCATTCTTAGCTTCGCTATTTTCAGTGCTAAATAAAAAATTTATAGAACAAGCTGATCCTTACACCATTACATTTTTAGAATTAGGTAGTGCTTGGCTATTCATTAGTTTGATATTACCTCTTTATTTGCTGTCGCAAGGATGGAGTCATTTTATGCCCAAGCCTATGGATTGGCTGTATTTATTGGTTTTAGCATTGGTGTGTACCACTTTAGCTTACAATTTGAATTTGCGCTCTTTAAAACACCTTAGTGCTTTTGCTTCTAATTTAACGTTCAACCTAGAACCTGTTTATGGTATTATTTTAGCGTGGGTTATCCTTCAGGAAAATAAAGAGCTATCTAATAATTTTTACTGGGGTACAGCCCTCATCTTAATTTCGGTTTTTAGTTATCCCTTTTTGAGAAAGCGATTTGGGTAGTATATTTCAAATATAGTTTGGTTTGATATTTTAATATCCTTTTCCGCTGCTTATTTGTATAATTAGAATATTTTTATCGTAAAATAGAACAACCATGTCCATTACGCTTGTTTTAGTCATCATAACTTCACTCATTTCTTATCAAGCATTGAGTGATGCTTCGTTGCTTTACCGTTTGCAACATTCGCCCTATCAAGAAGCACAGCGCGGCGAACATTATCGCTTCATCACTTCGGGCTTTGTACATGGCAGTTTCCCGCATCTATTGATTAATATGTTTGTGTTTTGGCAGTTTGGACAAATTGTGGAAAGTTATTTTTTGCAAATATTTGGGGAACTAATGGGCAGAATCAACTATATTTTACTTTATTTTCTTACTATTATCGTTGCCGATTTGCCGACTTTCTTCAAGCACCGCAACAATCCGAGTTTCGCTAGCGTAGGGGCTTCAGGTGCTGTATCAGGTGTTCTTTTTGCCTTTATTTTGTTCAATCCTTGGTCAACGTTATTGCTATTTTTCATCATTCCATGTCCTGCTATTGTGGCAGCCGTTTTATACTTGGTTTATTCTTCATGGGCAAGTCGCAACCAAAATGATCGCATTGACCACGATGCGCACTTTTATGGCGCTGTGTTTGGAATGTTGTTCACCATTTTGCTCAAACCTAGTGTATTCAATATTTTCCTTCAAGAATTGATAGAAGGATTTCCTCTTTAGGAAAATGTTATCATGTCGTTAAATTATTTGGAACTTTTCTAAAAAAACTTTAATATTGCATACTCTATTTAATGAGTAGGATTTGTTTTCCTTTGACAAAGTATATTTTATAAAGAAGAGTGGAGAGAACAGGCTCTATGAAACTCTGGCAACCTTACAGCTTTTGTAGTGGTGCCACATCCTGCCAATTTTTTTGGAAAAATAAAATCGAAGTAACATGAATGTTCTAACATTTTCGCTCAATTTGATTCATTTCCATCTGCATCTGCCATCTATTGGTTGTTGTTGAGGTAGTTTTTTCGCTACTCAGAATGAATTTTTGTAAGCAAACCATTTGTTTTCACTAAAACTATATCTGTATGTCAAAATTAAGATTCGAAACCTTACAGCTACATGCTGGACAGGAAGAAGTAGAAAGCACAACTCGCTCCAGAGCTGTGCCAATTTACCAAACCACTTCCTATACCTTTAAGAACAGTGAACATGGCGCAAACCTATTTGCCTTAAAAGAATTTGGCAACATTTACACTAGAATTATGAACCCTACCAACGACGTTTTTGAAAAGCGCGTGGCAGCACTGGAGGGTGGTGTAATGGCATTGGCGGTTGCTTCAGGACAAGCAGCGCAATTTATAGCGTTGAACAATATCCTTCAGGCAGGAGATAATTTTGTATCGTCTTCCAATTTATATGGCGGAACGTACAACCAATTCAAAGTTGCATTTAAACGCTTGGGAATTGAGGTGCGCTTCACCGCAGGCGAAACACCTAGCGACTACGAGCGATTGATTGACCAAAACACTAAAGCCATTTACCTAGAAACCATTAGTAATCCAAGATACAACATTCCTGATTTTGAAGCGATTGCAGCCTTAGCAAAGGAACATGATTTGCCTTTAATTGTGGACAACACCTTTGGGGCTGGGGGCTATCTTTGCCGACCTATTGAATGGGGCGCAAATGTAGTTGTGGAATCTGCTACCAAATGGATTGGTGGTCATGGCAACTCTATTGGCGGTATTATTGTGGATGGAGGTAACTACAACTGGGGTAACGGCAAGTTCCCACAATTTACTAAACCTTCAGAGGGGTATCATGGCTTAGTATTCTGGGATGTCTTTGGTACAAATGGTCCATTTGGGAACATTGCTTTTGCCATTCGTGCACGTGTGGAAGGCTTGCGCGATTTCGGTCCGGCACTAAGTCCTTTCAACTCCTTTTTATTGCTTCAAGGTTTGGAAACGCTTTCCTTGCGTGTACAGCGCACAGTGGACAACGCTTTGGAACTGGCAAAATGGTTAGAGCAGCACCCAAGAGTGGAGCAAGTGTGGTATCCTGGTTTAAAAAGCCATCCAAATCATGAAATTGCTAAAAAATATTTGAAACACGGTTTTGGTGGAGTGCTTTCTTTGACCTTAAAAGGTTCAAAAGAAAATACGACTAAATTTGTAGATAGCTTGCAGTTAATCAGTCACTTAGCTAATGTTGGTGATTCAAAAACGTTGATTATTCAACCTTCAGCAACCACTCATCAGCAGTTGACGGCAGAAGAGCAAATTGCGGCAGGGGTACTGCCAACGCAGTTGCGCATATCGGTAGGTATTGAGCATATTGAGGACATTAAAGCAGATTTTGAACAAGCGCTAGATAAAGTGTTTGCATCAAGTGCTGTTTGGAGGTAATGCTTGTCTATTGTGGTGTAGCTTTTTGCTGTTGTCAAGACTTCAAAAAGCTACTTTAATCTATTATTTCAGCAAAGTATTGTAATCGAATTGACGTATCATTATCAACATACTACTCCGTTTATCCTTGAGCAAGGTGCAATATTAGCAGAATTAAATATTGCTTATCATACTTTTGGCAAGTTAAATCGTCGGCAAAACAACGTCATATGGGTATGTCATGCTTTCACAGGCGATGCGAATGCTGCTGTTTGGTGGAACATTATCATTGGCGAGGGCAAACTATTCGACCCAAATAAGTATTTTATCGTTTGCGCCAATATGTTGGGTTCTTGTTATGGCACTACTGGTCCAGCAACAATTGACCCAGCAACTGGGCAGCCTTACGCACAGCATTTCCCTGACATCACCATTCGCGACATGGTGAATGCTTATGAATTGTTGCGGCAACACTTGGGTATTGAAAAAATTAAATTGGTGATAGGTGGTTCTATGGGCGGACAGCAAGCCCTAGAGTGGACAGTGATGCAACCTCACCTTTTTGAATATGTTTGCGTAATTGCTGCTAACGCCAAGCATTCGCCTTGGGGCATTGCTTTTAATGAAACTCAAAGAATGGCAATTGAAGCAGATAATACCCTTTACGATGGTACGCCGGAAGCAGGTAAAAAAGGATTGGAAGCAGCAAGAGCGATTGGTATGCTTTCTTACCGACATTATGATACCTATGCGCAAACCCAAGCAGATGAATCTGACCGAATAGCCCATTTTCGAGCAGCATCCTATCAGCGATATCAAGGGAATAAATTATGGAAACGATTTAACGTTTTTTCTTACCTCACATTAACTAAGGCAATGGATAGTCATAACGTAGGTAGAGGGCGTGGCGGTGTAGCACAAGCTTTAGCACAAGTAACTACACCTTTGCTCTCTATTGGTATTCACTCGGATATTCTCTTCCCTGTGCAGGAGCAGCGACTTATTGCCCATTATGCGCCAAATGCTCGCTTTGAATTGATAGATAGCCTCTATGGACACGATGGCTTTTTGGTAGAATATGAAAAACTGAATGTCATTTTAGATTCATTTTTAAGCAACTCTATTCATGTATCTAGCCATATAAATGGGATGGATAAAAAAGTCTATCCAGGAATGGAACAGTTTTAGCAACTTTGAATACTGAACATCAACTTAGTCTTTTTTAATTTTGTTATCATAATAAAATATAAACTACCATGGCAGTAAGATTAGGAGATATTGCTCCAGACTTTAAAGCCCAAACCACAATGGGCGAAATTTCTTTTCACGAATGGCTCGGCGATAGCTGGGGTTTGTTGTTTTCTCATCCTGCGGATTTCACACCAGTTTGTACCACAGAATTGGGACGTACGGCAGCTTTGAAAAGTGAATTTGACAAACGTGGAGTAAAAGTCATTGCATTGAGTATTGACCCATTAGATAGCCACATGGAATGGCTAAAAGACATTGAGGAAACACAAAATGTAGAAATGAACTTCCCTGTAATTGCAGATGAAGACCGTCATGTTTCTACCCTCTATGATATGATTCATCCTAACGCAACGGACAAAGTAACCGTGCGTTCAGTATTTATCATCGGACCAGATAAAAAAGTGAAATTAACCCTGACTTATCCACCGTCAACAGGGCGTAATTTCTTAGAAATTCTACGCGTAATTGACTCTTTGCAATTAACGGCAAACTTTAGCGTAGCTACACCAGCCGACTGGGAAGATGGCGAAGATGTTGTGATTTCACCTTCCATTCCAGATGCTGACGTACCAGCGAAATTCCCAAAAGGGCATACCGTAGTGAAGCCTTATTTGCGAACAACGCCTCAACCAAACAAATAGAATTAACCTAAATGTAAGTAAAAAGGATTTGTCAAATCGCTCAGGTTTGGTAAGTCCTTTTTTATCCCCAAGATAACATTACAAAAAAATAGATATACCGTCAAATTTTTTCTACCCATATTTAGTAATTGCCATTAAAAATAAATATATATTTGCATTACAAACAAGTGTTTGTTCCCCCAATCACGATTACACAAAAAATAAAGTTCCTATGAAAAAAGCATTGTTTACAATTATTGTACTAATGACTTTAGGTGTCTTTGGTTTAAATGCACAAATAGTCGTGGATTTTACAAAGCCTGTTGCGCAAGGCGGTGTAGCGGTTTACACCAATTCCAATATCGCCAATGCTCCGATGTACGAAGCCAATGGTTTGCGTATGTTGTGGGCGGGAGATGCAAATGGGGATGGGGTTGTAAAATTTTCAGGAGCAAATAATGATAAAAATGTAGTTTTAGGGGTAGTTGGATTAAATAATGTGACAAATGTTGTTTCTGGTTATAACATAGCTGATGTAAATTTAAGTGGTACTACAACATTTTCGGGCGTAAGCAATGACAAAAATTTGGTTTTAGCGACAGTCGGACTAAGCAATACAACTAGGATAATTCAAACACATGTTCCATCAAATTAGCAATCGAAATATGAGAACTCTCTACACATTAGCAATGGTCATCTTGCTGAACATTACAGGTTTCTCTCAATCCTACGAGATTAGAGCAAGATATGTGAGTGATAAAAAAATAGCAGTGGATATAAGAATTACGTCAGGAACTCCACCAACAACTTCAAGCTTCATTACAGATATTACTTTTGGAATAAGGTGGTTAAACTCGTATGGCGTAAACTTAGGAAATGTAATTGTACCTAGTCCAACTTATAACGTTATCAAAGCTGGTGAAGAAGAAGTTAGCGGTATTTATGAGTATCAAGCATTCTCTGCTGCTCTGAGTACTCCTTTTAACCTACCTGAAAATTGGGCACTTAACGAATGGGTGAAACTTATTGAAATAGAAAACAATGGTGCAGGAATCGGAACAGGTACTTTTGAAATTGCTCCTTCCTCAGGCTTTGTAATGAATGTTGTACCTAATATTGGTGTAGATTTAATAGACTTTGCCCCCACTATAAATGGCGCAGCAACCAACGTCCCTCTCCCCGTTGAACTTCTTCACCTCACTGCCACAGCAAATCAATCAGCCATTCAATTGAATTGGGAAAGTGCAAGTGAGCAAGTATTTTCGGGTTATGAACTGGAGCGCGGCACGGATGGAAAGCAATTTCAA